>JAJXVP010000112.1 GCA_021782055.1 bacterium
ATTGCCTGAATAACAACACCATAAAGGGCCGCCCTTTTCATGTCAAAAGCGGAACTCGGAAACCGATGATTTCCGGAACTTTATCACCGGTGATAACACCTGTTTTTACTTTGGCTTAAATCTAATTCATCGCAAGGGACGAAGCAAGGAAAGATTCATCTTTGACTTCTTGGTTTTCCCTGACCATTTTAGAACCAGGAGAACTTATGAAAGCTGTTATCATTCGGGCCTTTGGCTCTGCCGACCAACTGGAGCTGGCGTCGATGCCCAAGCCTGAACCCGGTCCTCGTCAAGTTTTAGTTAAAGTCATGGCCGCCTCGGTTAACCCGGTAGACTATAAAATTCGCGAGCATGGCTCCTGGGCTGGGGTTCCCATGCCGGCCATCTTGGGTTATGACGCCGCCGGCGTTGTTGAAGCGGTAGGTCAACAAGTGACACGTTTTAAGCCAGGAGATGAGGTGTTTTATAGCGCACGGATTTTTGGACGCCAGGGTACCTATGCCGAATATCATGTTGAAGACGAAGATATTCTGGCATTGAAACCGGCCAAGTTGACCTGGGAAGAAGCCGCCAGCCTCCCCCTTGCGGCTATTACCGCTTACGACACCATCGTCACCTTTTTTCAAACCAAAGTCGGCGACACGGTCTTGGTACACGCCGGCGCCGGAGGTGTGGGCAACTTTGCCGTTCAATTGGCTAAAGCGGCAGGCGCGCGTGTCTTGGCAACGGGACGCAGTGTGAACCATGAGCTGATTCGAAGTCTGGGTGCTGACGCAGTCATCGATTACCAAAAAGTTCGCTTTGAAGACGAAGTTCTCCAGTTGACCGGGGGCAGGGGGGTAGACGCCGTTTTTGATACCGTGGGGGGAGATACGATTAGCCGTTCTATCAAGGCGGTTCGTCCCTATGGAAAGCTTTCAACTGTGGTAAGTTTGGCAGGCGAGCTTAATGGCATGCAACCCAAAAACCTCACCCTCTATTTTGGCTTTATGGAACGAACTCAGCAAAAAATTGAGGCGCTCAAGACCTTGGTGGAACGCGGTCAACTCCGGCCCCTCATTGACTCCGTCTACCCGCTCGAGAAAACAGCCGAGGCACAGCGACGACTGGAAGCCGGCGGAGTCAGGGGGAAAATTGTTCTAAAGGTGGGCTAAATTGCCAAACACGGGGTTGTGCCCCGTGTTGCTTAAGTTTGTGATTACAAACTGTTTAGATGTAATCAGTAAGTCGGCAAGTTTGTGCTTACATAGTGTCGCTAAATAGACGTAAAACCGTTTTGATTTAAGCTTAATCTTGGCGAGAATTTCTTAGGGAGGACTCTACCACAAGCTAAGTCGGAACCCAAACCCATTGGGTTCAAAAAGTGGCAGAACTTTCATTGCAGTGGGTGCTTTGTTTGGTTTTGTAGGAACCGAATTCGGTGTTGCGATAAGATACAAGCCAACTGCTGAGGCAACAAGCCCGACGACACCGATTACAATTCCACTCATGTATTCTGTATAGGCTTGGTCCTTCCAATTGGAGTAGTCGGAATACGTCGAAGTTTGGGCAACAGCGACCGAGTCTTGCCCGTTGTAAAATCCATAACCTGCGAGTCCCGACCCAGCGACAAAGAGTCCTAGCCCGGTCCACATCGTTATGCTTCCTATGCTACGTTCACTCAAGTTTCTGTTTGGCAAAAGCTTAGTTGTTTCGCCATTGTTGATGTTAACCCAATTGTTGACATAAGGCGCCCAGCCTTTTTGGTAGATTGTTACCTGGTGGGTACCTACATGAATCTGGTAGAAGTGGTTAGGCCCACCGTTTGTTTTTTTTCCATCAATGATCACCGATGCGTCTGAAGGCAGATTTAAAAGTTCTAGCTTGCCCACGGCCCAAAAAGGCCTGGCGTTAAGCGTTACTTTATCACCAATAACCTGAATTTGAATAAGCCCAGCGTTATAGGTTTCATTTTTTTTCCATTGAATCGTCCACTTTCCGGGAGGCAATTGAAATGTATCACCTTTTTTGAATTTGAATTCTAGGTTTCCTGAGGTCGCTTCAAGGTTGGGGCGACGGCCAGGTCCGTTAAAATCTACAGGGATCTCGGGAATACCTTCAAAATTTACCGCAGAGATTTTATCTTTTGAAACAGATACGGTTTGAATAAAGTTTTTAAAATAAACGGATTTTGCTTCAACCTTTACCGTGTGTTCTCCGACAGCGAGTTTAGTTTTGAGCGGAGTCTTCCCAAGCTTTACGCCGTCAATTATGACAGCGGAACCCGGAGGTGTAGAACTTACCTTTAATTCACCATGAAAGTGATGCCAAGGGAAGCGAATGTCCGTTGAGCCTTGGATGTTGGGAATAACTCTTAATTTTACTTTAAAATAGCCGTTTGCCTTCTCAACTTTTAAAGTAAATGAAGGTTTTGTCGCATTATAGACCAAAGGGGTTTTTCCAATTTCATTTCCATCGACATAAACAGCGCAACCTTTCATTTGGTCTAAAACGATTGTAGACGCTACTTCCCATTCTCCTAGGGCGTTTTGGTGCAAAAGAAATTCACTAGGCAGGCTAGCGACACTCTCCGGAGCAACAAGTTTCAGCTTAGAGAAACCTTTGTCATTAAGAAATTGGCGAACTTTTTTTGCCGAAATTGAAAAGAATATGCTGCTAGCATTCTTAATTTCAGCGGTATTTACACCTATAACTATCCCATGGGTGTTCAACAGAGGCCCGCCGGAATCACCGGGATTGATGGTAGCTGTATGTTGGATGTGATAGCTGGCGTTCCGAAGGGCCGAAATGGTTCCTTCTGTAAAAGTAGGTTCGAGGTCTTTAAAGGCTAAGTCCATCCAAAACCCCAGGGGATACCCTAGGCTGTAGACAGTATCTCCGACTTGTTCAGAATCATTGTCTAAAAGGGCTAGAGGACGACTAGATATTCCATTTACCTCAAGCAAAGCTAAATCAGCTTTTGCATCGCTGGCAACGACTTGAGCAGAGTATGAGTGTTTATCATGAGTTCTGATGCGAAGTTGATATTGACCGCGGTGAATTGCATCCGTGAAATCGGCTTTAAGTACGGTTCGTTCAGCCCAACTTAGGACAGAGTCGTCAACATGTCGATCAAAATAATCATCAATAGCCGCAATCATGAAGTGACGGTACTGTACCTCGTGTTCTCGATTTATGACATGATAATTCGTGATAATATGTCCTGCCGAGTCAATAAAAAAGCCAGACCCTTGTTCGATTGGTATGAACAATCCGCCGACCTTCTTTTTAATTAGTCTTTCAAATTTGTCCAGAATGTCTTTTTGGGGAAATGCGTTTTTTGGAAGGACTACTCCTTGTTGAACATAAACGACACTGGCAACCGAAGATTGGTAGACAGCCGTACCAAGATTATTTCCCAGAAGCCAACTCGAAACGCCTATGCTTAGACACAACAGCGAAAAAAAACGTTTTCCCACGGACAACTCCTGAATTCGGTCTTCGAAAAATCTTATAGCCCTTCTTCACTTTTGACAATCTTTTTGAGAACTGAAACGGTAAAGAAAAATTTTGAGTTTTGTGTTGTTCCTAAGACAAATTCGGTCTAAGATGAAAAAACATACAGTTTTGAGTCGGTAGGAGTGTAGAATGCGTGCGTTACATTGCATTTTTCTTGTCCTGGTTACGCTGATCTTTGCGGCCTGTTCAACACCCACAAAGCTGACGTCAAATCAATATGGTTCCCAAAAATACAACCTTCCGCCGTTGCTTGCCTCTGGGGCCTCGGTTTCAGTTAGTCTCACCCCGGGCCAAGACACGTGGTTATACGTCCCTGTGAGTTCGGGGGGGATTTACAGTATAACGGCTACTGGTGCAACAAGTGGATCAATGTTGACAGTCTATCATGCCGACAAAACAACACCTCTTCTTAACGCAGTCAATGTTTCAACGAACCCGGTATTTCAAGCCACAGCCAACGAGAATGCTTTTGTTAAAGTTGATTTGCCCAGCGGGGCGGCGGCTACAACGCTTACGTTAAATTGTGTTTCTTACCAAGCACTGTCGAGTAGCAATTCCGTCGCTGGAGTGGTCACACCTCAGTCTTCCTTCTTTTGTGCTATTCCCGTTGTAGCTGGTCACGTTTATCAGATTGCATCTTCTAACTACTCTGTAGGTATCGGACTTTACCAGACGGATAGAACGACGGTAGTTACGACTATTTCTAACAGCTATACAAATCTCAACGATTTGGTCTACGTTGCAAAAAGTTCTACGTTGCTGTTTCTCGAGGTTGTCTGTGGACCAAATGACCTTACTGATAACTTTATGTTAACCTCGTCAGATCAGACTTTAACGGCCTTGACTTCAGGGGGTTGGCAAAACGGAACTATTGCCTCAGGTCAAACTCTTTGGTATTCATTTGCGGTAACGGCCGGAACAACGTACAGTTTTAGCATAAATTCATTGTCTGAAGGGGATGGTACTCAAACCGGCGGGATATCGGCAAATATTTACAAAGGGGATCTTTCGACTACGTATTTAAGTGACGTTATCTTTGCGTTCAATGTTCCTGAAACCTTTACAGCAACGGCTACTGAGACTATCTATATTAGCGTTTCGTTTTACTCTACTCCAGGAACCTTCAGTATTAAAATAGACCCACCAACTCCGCCAACAGCTCTTACATCGGGGACGGTACAACAGAGTTCGATTGGTATTTATCAGGCGCTATGGTATACTTTCAACGTTTCAGCTGGCGTCCCCTACAATATTCTTGTGGACTCAGGAGGAACAGATACCGCAGTTGTACGCTTATATGTTTATCATGCCGACAAAACAACTTCTGTTTCTTTGCTTTCTCAAGGAAGTAAAACAACTACGTTTTTCTCAACAGTAGCTGAGACCTTGTATATCAAGGTAAGTGCCTCAGCTAGCGGAAGTTTTACACTTCTCGCTGAGCCAAATACTTTAACTGCTTTAACAGCAGGCACGTGGAGAAATGATACTATTTCACTAACTCCGCTTTGGTATACGTTTAATGTTGTTGCGGGTACTTCATATGATTTTAAATTAAATTCGGCATCAGGAGGTGATGGGACGAAAACGGGAACTGTTCAAGCAACGATTTTTAGACCCGATGGTACAACTTATGTACAAAATGAAACCTCAGGCTCAACTAGCTTTATAGCAAAGGCTTCAGAAGCAATTTGTATCGAAATCTCCGAGTATTTTTCTGCAGGCACTTTTGCAGTTGAAGTTCAGCCTACACCGTTTTCAACGCTGACTCTTAATACCTGGCAAAATGGCTCGTTTTCTTGGTCGACAACAACTGAATGGTACACCTTTTCAGCAACGGCGGGCACCCTTTATAATTTATTTATTGACGACGAATATAATACATCAACAATGTCAACCGTTGTCTCGGTCAACATTTACCATTCTGACAAAGCTACTCCCATAGGGAACACGATTTGGAATTCCTCACTGTCGAATTATCCGTTTACCTTTGCAACTCAATCAGCTGAGACAATCTACGTTGCCGTCAATTTTTATTCAGGATCGACCAACGGCAATTACGCATTCGATGTGCAACCGTTGGCTGGAGTTTCAAGTTTGACCGCCGGGACCTGGACTTCTGGGATTTTGCCTGCCGCAAAAGCAGAAAGCTGGTTTGAGTTTAATGGCATTGCGGGAACTACCTATACGATTACCTGGAATGATGCCATCGACGGAGATAAAACCTATACAGGGAGCGTCAAAGTATCAGCATTCCACGGTGATGCGGCAACATCCTATTTTAGCAACGCCACGGCGGGGTACACAACGCCTCAAGCTTTCACTGCCACCGCGACAGAGCCAGTTTATATTCTTGTTACCGGAGCAACTACCTCCTCAACGGGTACCTTTGCGATCCAATACCATTAGCGTTCTGGGTAGTTGAGGTTTTGTGGTTAAAGTTATACGTTTTTAGTTGCCTTTAAATTAGAAAACATACCCGACTTCTAAGCCGCCACGGAAGGCAACGACACTGGAAGAGGTGTAGGTACCGGGAGAATAATAGCTATCAGACAATTTTGCGTTTAATCCAATTCCTAAATCTAAAGGAACGCGAACGACGATTTGAGGTGTCGTTATGAAGTCTAGATCAGTACCGACAGTGATGAAAACTGGACTAACCTGCTGTTTGGCATCTGAGGTCGAAGGCGGATTGCCTCCTAAGGTACCTCCGATGTATTGTTCATATAAAATTCCCACTTTAGGAGCAAAGGAAAACATTTCATTAATTTGAAAAGGATATTTAAATTCTGCACTAATTTCCAAGTTTTGCAAAGCATTTGTAGCGGATTGTGAAGAGTTGAAGCCAAGATAAGAAACTGTTTCAGTAGCATTGCCCTTGCCAAATTGAAAGCCAAAGGCAAAGGTGAAATATTGAGTGATATCAAAGAAAGCGTTAATTCCCACAGAAGAATAGTTCGTGGTAAGGTCAGCAGTAGAACCGTTATAGCTAGATTGCTGGTCGTTCGAATAGTCTAGGGCACTAACACCTGCACCTATCGTGTCTTTTAACGGAACCTTCTCAGCAAAGGCTACCGTTGCACCAAACCACATTAAACTAATTGCAATTAGAAAGAAAAGCTTCATTAACAAACCCTCGTACTTGAGCTTAAATAATTTCGTAGAAGATCATGATGTCTAGCCTGGCATTTGTCAATGATTATCAAAAATAAAAAAAAACCCAGGAAACTTTCCTGGGTGTTAAGCTCCCCCGACTGGACTCGAACCAGTGACACTCTGATTAACAGTCAGATGCTCTACCGACTGAGCTACAGGGGAATGTCTTGACGACGAAAATGATACTACCCAGACCGAAAAAAAATGTCAAGCAGATTTTTTTAGCTCTTGATTGCCTCGAGAATTCCCCTAACCATTTTTTCAGCGTCTTGTTCGCGGGTTTTTCCAAAACGCATCAGCCAAGCCTGGGCCGGGATAGCTAAGTTATGCGTCTCGACCAGAATCTTGTAGGTTGCAGGGTTATTCTTGAGCACAATGAGTGGCTCAGCCCTGGTGTAACTGTCTTTTCCTAAGTACGGCAAAAGCTTATCGGCAAAGGACAACGAGGCTTGATCCCGTACACCCGAGCGGCTTTCAAAGGTGTAGACCCCCGTTCCTACGGGCACCCCTGGGTTGTTGTCAGCATGCAGACTGATAAAGATGCGCTTGTTTTCAGGGGTGCCCTGAAAGAACGTTCGCGCAATCTCGACGCGCTTTTCTAAGCTGGAAACCGAACCCTGGGGCCAATCAGCGTTGTCATCACTCAGGTTGTCGGCCAAAGAGTTGTACACCGAGTTCTTTTCGTTGATGAGGGTCGAATCCGGCGAGTTGGTATCAAGAATCAGCCGATTGGGGACAAGCCGAGTCAGCTCTACCCTGGCGCCGTTTCGTCGAAGCAACTCGTACATGCGCATGGCTATATCGTAGACGTACTGGGCTTCGGTGATATACAGGCTCGTTCCGTTCGGGCCAGGGGTTCTAACAATGGTACCGGGGTCGAGTCCGCCGTGTCCGGGGTCAAGAACCACCGACCATCCCTTAAGCTTTGTTGAAAGAGGCGGCTCCTCATTGACCATGGCCGCAAACTTTTTCCACAGCTGACGAGCCTTGTGGTAGGCGTCGAGGGGTGATGGCCAATCGTCTTCAAAATAGCCACGGTTGGGTTGCGACAAGGCGCCTGGGTGTGTCCAGTAGTAGTAGTCCCCATTCCACTCAAAGACGGGGATGTTGGGGTCCATCACCACATATTGGTGACCTAAACGGCTGGTTTCAGGCGTGATGGGCGCCTCGGGGGCAGGTACATCTTGAGGTGTCGCCCCAAACGAGGCTTCGGTGGGCTCGGCCAACAGCGGTTGATCCGAAGTGGTGACCGGACTTGTGTCCGACGTGGCTGTGCCAGGAAACGCTACGGGGCCAGGGGCCTGCGGCAGGTTACTGAGCTCTGACGCCGCGACTGCGGCTGTGGTGGCGGCTGTTGCAGGCGTTGCGGTATTACTGCTGGATCCGAGCACCAAAACCTGCCCAACAAACAAAAGGCTGGGGTCGGTGATGTTGTTCCACGTTTCGAGGTCAGAAACGCTCACGCCTTGGGTGCGAGCAATTTTATAAAGGGTATCGCCAGACTTAACGCGGTACGTGCCTCTCGACGAGCTCGCAGTCGAGGCCGAAGCTTTTAGCGTGGGGTCATCAAAAACCGCCAAGGTCGAGGCGCTGGCAAAATTCTTAAGCCGCAGGACTTCACCGGGGTGAAGGGTGTCAGAAGCCAAGCCATTGAGCGCTCGCAGGTTAGACGTGGT
>JAJXVP010000113.1 GCA_021782055.1 bacterium
GCCTTAGACGGACAATTTTTTGTCATGATGTGGACCATTGGCTGGGATTCTGCCGATAGTATCGATTGGGCCAAGGGGGAATGGTATGAGCCAGGGCCGCGTTATCATCCCAATACCCCTCAATACAAAGCCAAAATGAAACGAGACATTGACCGCATTTTGAGCCGCGCCCACAACGGAGCCAGCGGGATTATTTTGATGCACGATACTCACCCGACGTCTCGCGACTCGCTCAAGACTCTCATTGAAGCACTTAAAAAGCGGGGCTACCGTTTTGATACTTTAGACAATTACTGCCGCTGGCGCTGGGGTCCGCATGTCTTTGACCAGGCAAGACCCGCAGAAGCCGTTCACTAAGAATTCACAAAAAGAAGAACAATTTTATAGGAACAATGCCGGTAAAGTAAGAATCCCAAGAACCGCTAAAAGCGGTTTGAGGGAGGCGTCGGTTGTGGCATCCCCCAAGGGGGGGAGAGACAGCCAGGCCAAGAGAACGATGCCCCCTACCGCAATCAGGGCACTGAAGCGGAACTTGAACGGCTTTTGTCGAGCTTTTGTCAAGGACATAACTTTTTCCCTCCGTGGTTTTGTAAGAAAGAACTCCCCAGCCAGATCAAGGTTACGGCAACCTTTACAAGTCTTCAGGTCAGGTTACAATGGGGTGAGGGGGCTGTATGAGCTACATCGATCAGCTATTTTCTTTACAAGACCGTCTTGTTGTCATCACCGGTGCCGGAGGCGCGTTAGCCGGGAGCTTGGCGCAGGCCTATTTACAAGCCGGGGCTCGCGTCGCCCTTTGGGTACACCGCCCGGAGGCCTGTGCCCCCTTGCACGAGAAGTTCTCCCCCTTGGCTACGAAAGGGCAACTTTTTGTCACTGTCGCTGATACCAGCGAGGCCAGCCAGGTCGAGCAAGCCTTTGAAGCGACGCGAAACGCCCTGGGGCTTCCCAATGTGCTCGTCAATGCGGCCGGGGGCAATCAGGGTAAAAACCCGTTCATCGACCTTGACCTTGACCAGTTTGACCGGGTTTTAAAACTCAACCTTTTGGCCGGGTTAGTTGTACCCACAAGGCACTTTACCCGCCTTTGGACAGCCGAAGGGGTCAGGAGCTGTTCTGTTCTCAATTTAGCTTCTATGGGTTCGTTTATTCCGCTCTCGGGAGTTTGGGCCTACAACGCCGCCAAAGCAGCTGTGCTCAACCTTACGGTAGGACTCGCCAAGGAGTTTGGACCGTCAGGAATTCGTGTGAACGCTCTAGCCCCAGGTTTTTTTGTCGGTCAACAAAACCGAGCCCTCTTGTACCAAGAAGATGGACAGCTGTCAGCTCGGGGTCAGAATATCCTAAGCCGAACACCCTTTGGACGTTTTGGGGCTTTAGAGGAGTGTCAGGGAGCCGCCCTTTTCCTTTCTAGCGAAAAGGCAGCGGGATTTATTACCGGAGTCACACTTCCTGTTGACGGGGGCTTCCTGGCCGACAATATTTAATAAACAAGCGGTAGTCACCGTCCCTTGGGGGCGGAATGCAAGGGAGGCAGATTTGGCAACAATCCCGTTTATGAATGATGATTTTCTCTTGGGTGGACCAACTGCCCGATGGCTTTTTCACGAGGTAGCAAAGACCCTCCCCATTCACGATTTTCATAACCACTTAGACCCAACCGTTTTGCGTGAGGATCAGAACTTTCCTCACCTGACCGCCCTCTGGCTGGATCAAGATCATTACAAGTGGCGGGCAATGCGGCAGGCTGGCCTTTCAGAACAACTTATCACTGGCGAAGCTTCACCCGAAGAAAAGCTAGCAGCCTGGGCCCACACGCTTTCGTTGGCTCCCGGGAACCCGCTATTTATTTGGTCACACCTTGAGCTTCGGGCGCTGGGGATTCAAGAGGTTTTAACCCCAAGGACGGCCAAGACGATTTTTCGTACGGCCTCGGAACGTCTTGCCTCAAAAGATTATTCCGCCCGAAAGCTTGTAGAGCATTTTCATGTTCGTACCCTAGGGACCACCGATGACCCCTCGTCCGAGCTCGAAGCACACAAAGCCCTGTCACGCGAGAACCTGAGTTTTTCGGTCCGCCCCACGTTTAGACCCGACAAACTTTTAACCCTGCAGGCCCCATTGTTTAGGCGTTCTCTTCACGAATTTTCTGAAGCGATTGGCATTACGATCGATAATGTCGAAGCCCTCTGGGACGCTTTAGAAGTACGCATGGATTACTTCTACCACTTAGGGTGTCGCTCAGCCGATCAGGCCCTCCCCGACACCGCCTTTTTGGAACCCTCTGCCCGTAGTGAAAGCTTGCTCAATCGTTTACTAAAAAACGAAGAGCTGACTCCGACCGAAGCCCTCGAAGTCCGAAGCTTCCTTTTAGTTGGCCTAGCCCAACGGTATGCCGAACGCGGTTGGGTGATGCAACTGCACTTAGGAGCGCTTCGGAATGTCAATTCACGGGGCTTGCGCCACCAAGGAACAGACGCAGGGTACGACGTCATGGCAGGGCCGTTAGACCTTTCTTCGCTGAGCCGCTTTCTCAACACCCTCGAAAATAAAGACCAACTCCCCAAAACCATTCTGTACAACCTCAACCCCTCGGATGCCACGCCCCTTGCCGTGTTAGCAGGAACTTTTTCGCACAGTGTACCCGGTAAGGTTCAGCTGGGAGCCGCCTGGTGGTTTAATGACCACCAAAGGGGAAACCAGCAACAGCTAGCCGTTTTGGCGGAACAGGGATTGTTAGGTACATCCGTGGGCATGTTGACCGATTCTCGAAGCCTGCTTTCCTTGGCACGGCATGAGTATTTTAGGCGAATCTTTTGTTCACAGCTGGGGTCGTGGGTAGACGAAGGAGGCTTTCCCGAGGATGAGTCCTTGTTGGTTCCCCTCGTCAAAGGGGTGTGCTACGACAACGCCGCCCGCTTTTTCTCGTTTGAGGAGCCCCAGTCTTGAGCGGGCCTTTTCTCACAGAGTCGCAAATTCATGAAACACTTTCCGAGCTTTTAACCTCGTTTCCCTATGACCAAAAAAAGGTTCTTGTTCTTGTTCCAGATCTGACTCGTACCATGCCCCTCCCTCTTTTTTTTCGTATCATCGAGGGTCTGCTACGGCCCCGCGTACAACGTCTTGACTTTATGATTGCTTTAGGAACTCACGCCCCTTTGACCGAAGAACAAATTTGTCAGCTTTTTGGCCTGAAGAGCACAACCGACTACCCGAATATTTCGTTTTTGAATCACGCCTGGAACGACAGCAGTGCTCTGACCGAGGTAGGAATTATTCCTGCCGCCCGAGTCAAAGAGCTGAGCCAAGGTCTGATGGATCAACCCATTCCGGTTCGGCTAAACCGCCATATCCTTGCTTATGATGAGCTTTTGATCTGCGGTCCGGTCTTTCCCCATGAAGTTGCCGGGTTTTCTGGTGGTAATAAGTACCTATTCCCCGGCATTGCAGGTCAAGAGATTATCGACGTTACGCATTGGATCGGGGCCTTGGTGACCTCCTTTGCTCTGATTGGGGTAAAAGACACCCCCGTTCGACGCCTTATTGATGAAGCGGCCTCTTGCGTTCCCCGACCCCGCCGTGCTCTTTGCTCTGTGGTAGAAAAAGGAGGCGTTTCAGGAATCTTTGGCGGCTTACCCGAAGAAGCCTGGGACAAAGCCGCCGACCTCGCTGGCCAGACCCATATCACTTGGGTGGACAGACCGTATCAGACGGTTCTTTCACTGCTCCCCACCATGTACGAGGAAATTTGGGTGGGGGCCAAGGGCATGTACAAACTAGAGCCCGTCATTGCGGATGGGGGTGAGGTAATCTTGTTCGCCCCCCACATTCATGATATTAGCGTCGTTCATGGTGAACTTATTCGGCGAATCGGTTATCACTGCCGGGATTATTTTACGGGCCAATGGGAAAAATTTAAAAACTTTCCCTGGGGGGTTTTGGCCCATTCAACCCACCTCAGAGGATCTGGCCATTACAACCCCGCAACTGGACAAGAAACACTACGCATCCAGGTAACCTTGGCAACCAGCATTCCCGAGCAAGAATGCCGCGCCTTGAATTTAGGCTGGCGTGACTGGCACAGTATTGACCCCGTGGCTTGGCAACAAGAAGCCTTAACCAACCATGACCTCTTGGTCGTCCCTGATGCCGGCGAACAATTGTATCGACTAAGGAAAACCTCATGATTCTTATTGTTATGGGTGTATCAGGTTGTGGAAAATCCACCGTAGGAGCTGCAGTCGCCCAGAAGCTGAATTGGGAATTTCAAGACGCCGATGACTACCATCCCCCTCAAAATATTGCCAAGATGAGCAAAGGGATTCCTTTGCAAGACGCTGACCGACAAGACTGGCTGTTGGCACTAGCCGCTCTGGTCCGTGAGCACGAAGAGCATAAAAAGCCTTTGATCTTGGCGTGTTCGGCTCTAAAACAAGCCTATCGTGATGTTTTAATCACGAGTTCCGAGGTCAAACTGGTGTATTTACAGGGTAGTCTCGAAACCATCGCTCAACGTTTGGCGGGCCGTGAAGGCCATTTTATGAACCCTACACTTCTTGAAAGTCAGTTTGCCATTTTGGAACCCCCGACCGATGCCTTAGTGTTAAACGTAGCCTTAAGTCTTGAGGCTCAGGTAGAAGCGATTTGTGCTTATGCCACCCCAACTTCCCCAGCAAAAAATTGAGTATGTTAAACAGATGAACTTATTAGCCTTTTTTATCCGCAAAGCCCTGGGTGGCTACATCCACCCTATGAATCAGCCGAAACTTGAGCTCCCACTTAAAACCGATCAAGAGCGCCGCATCGCCGTTGTAGGGGCGGGCTTGGCGGGACTTACAGCCGCAATAACGCTGGCCAGGCGCGGCTTTCAAGTCACTCTTTTTGAAAAAAATGCGTACTTGGGGGGAAAAATCGGGGCTTGGCCCACGCAGCTGCCTCAGGGAGAGACTCAGTTTGTTGAACATGGGTTTCATGCCTTTTTTCGGCACTATTATAATCTTAATAACTTTTTAGATTCGTTAGGTCTTCGCAAGGACTTTCGTTCGATTCAAGATTATCAAATTTTAGCCTTGAACGGCAGTCAGTATCGTTTCGATGGGGTTTCAAAAACCCCCGTGTTAAACCTGCTTTCGATGCGAAAAACGGGTGTCTACCATTGGGGCGACATTGTCAAAAACCCCCGACTTGCCGGTTTAGCGTCAATGCTTGCGTTTCATCCCGAAAAGACTTTCGAAAAGTTTGATGAGGTCTCGTACCAAACCTGGTCAGAGTCCCTGGGTCTGCCGGCTTCTATGCGCCTTATGTTCAATAGCTTTTCACGAGCCTTTTTTGCGACACCTGACCGCATGTCTACTGCCGAGCTCCTCAAGAGTTTTCATTCATTTTTTCTTAGTCACGATGGAGGGCTGATTTATGACTACCCGACCGGGGACTACGAAACCATCTTTTTAGCCCCGCTTCGCTTAGAACTCGACCGCCTAGGGGTCAAGGTTCGCTTGCAAACACCGGTTACCGAGCTTCGACAAGTTCAAGAGTCAGACGAGGCAGGCTTTGTGGTCAACAGCGAGCCTTTTGCCCAGGTAGTTGTTGCCAGCGATGCGGCTTCAACAAAAGCTTTGATGTCACAAACCCCTTGGCCCAAACACGCTCAGTTCCGCCAGGCTCTGGGTAGCCTTCGGCCTTCGCAAGGCTACGCCGTGCTCAGAGTTTGGCTCGATCGACCGGTTGACCCGGGAGCCGAGCAACTGTGTGATTTTATTATTACGGAACACAGGCAAATTCTCGATTCCATCACGTTTTATCATCGTTTCGAGCCCTCCGCTCAGCAGTGGGCAAAAAAGACGGGCGGAAACGTTCTTGAATTCCATTCCTATGCTCTTCCTGACGGCTTCGAAGAAAGTGCTGTGATAAAAACCTTCTGGGACGAAGCTTGTGGCTACTTGCCTCACTTAGCCCAAGCCAACCTCGTTCACAGTGAGCTCCAGGTCAAAAAAGATTTTACAGCCTTGCACACTGGACTCTATCGAAACAGACCGGGGGTTGTTACCCCCTTCCCCGGCTTATTTTTTGCCGGTGATTGGGTAAAGCTGCCCCGACCCGCAATGCTGATGGAAGCTGCCGCAACGGCCGGACTGTTGGCGGCCAATAGCATTCTTAGTAGTTATCAGTTGCGTGAGGAGGCGTTGTTTTCGGTGCCGCCAAAGGGTGTTCTTTAACTCTTTGTCCGCCAAAAGCGAGAAACTTTTTTGCCCCTAAAGAGCTAAACGGAAGTAGTGCCACGTCAGGCTTTAGATCGACCATCTCGGGAACAAAGTCCGTATAGTCGGAGTGATAAAGGACGATACCGTTGGGAAGGCGCACAAAATAGCCTACAAATCCGTTTTTTCGTTGGTGCATGGGTTTCGTTTTGTTATAAGCAGGAATCGCTGTCACCGTCAGCTCACCTATGGTCTTGGTTTCTCCGGGGAGGAGTCCCACAGTTGCCAAGCCAGCGTCTTGCTTTTTTTCGCGCATCGACTCGGGAACAATGACGTGGGTTCCGACTTTACTGAGCTTGCGAAGCACTTCAGGATGATCAAAGTAGACAACGATTCGGTCTTGGAGGCGGATTGCTGACTGTCCTAACCTTGTTAGGTGGTTGTCGACCCAAGTCGAAAGAGCTGGTTCACTCGATAGTTCTGGATCATTTAACTTGGTTTCCATTATGACTCTTTGAGGGTTCCGGAGACTCTAGGATATTGGCCCCCTGAACGGGTTGTGCATGGTTTGAAATTTCACAACAGCCCCAAAAAAGATTATAGTAAATTTAATCTACCTTTACGTTAGTGACCAAGGCAAAGGAAAACCAGCATGACTAAGCTGTTCTCAGCTCAGCAAGAGTTTTATAACCAGTTGACCGCCAACGACGTCCACTTCCTCATGAACGATATTGACAACTCAAATTGGCACAGGCTGAGAATCTTTTTTGGATTGACAGTAATTTATGAGCTACTTTTAGTAGCTTTGGTGGATTTACCGGCTTTAGCAATTGCACAATCCGGCTTGATTCACGGGGGGCCAGGAGCACCACTTGGTGCGGGCGAGGTTCCAGCCGTCCCCTTGAGCTTCTTGGTATGCCATTCTGCGATTTTAGTCAGTTCCTCTCTAGGTCTTTTTTGGGCCTTTCGTTTTCTTACCAATAAAAGCAAGCCGCGACAGACCCCTAAAGGGTGGCTTGGTCATCCCACCCTGGCTCCCAGCTTGATACCAACGATCATCTTAATATTTCTGGGAGCGATTGCGGGGCTCGACCAACTTCGTGGTGGCGACATCACGGCGTTCACCATTAACGTCGTCGTGGCTTCGCTTCTTCTTTATCTTCGCCCGCCCCTTGGCTTTTTAGTTTTCACACCTGGGTTCCTATTGATGCTTGCTGGGGTTCTCGTTTTTCAGAAGGATGTCGCTTTACGCCTGGCCAATGTTGTCAACGGTGGGATTTTCTACACGGCAGTTTTGTTACTATCAGCGTATATGTTCAACAACCAATACCGTCAGTTGGCAAAATCTTTGCTTCTTGAGCGGGCGACAGAAACTATAAAGGATCTTTCCTTACACGATGAATTAACAGGCCTTTTTAATCGGCGGGCTTTTTTAGCTATCGTCAAGCGTGAACTTGCTCGCATGGCTCGAGAACAGCGAAGATCATTTTTGGCCATAGCCGATATAGACCATTTCAAACAACTGAATGACCGTTACGGTCATCCAGCGGGAGACGAATTCCTCCGCAGAGTCGCGGCAATTCTTGGCAAGGCTACACGTGTCACTGACACTTTGGCTCGCTGGGGCGGGGAGGAATTCATTATTCTGATCGAAGGGAATGACGAAGGAGCGCATATTGTCCTTGAGCGCGCCCTGGGCCTGGTGGAAGCAGATCATTTAGACTACTCTGGCCAAGAAATCAACTGTTCAATAAGCATCGGGTTTACCGAACTCAATGCGGCAGAGGATATGGCTTTCGACCAAGCTTACCACAGAGCTGACGCGGCTCTCTACCAAGCCAAAAAAGAGGGCAGGAACAGAATCGTCGGCCCATCGTAGAAGTTGTCAACTGTTGTCGCCAAGCGGCTCGCTAACATCATTTCTTTCTCACACCAACATTCTGCAAAAAGTACGCCACGTCTTCGAAAAACTCATCCATGGCGGGTCGGATGTCCTCGGGAATCCCTACCTCAGCCATCGCTTCACGCATATAGTGCAGCCACTTATCAGCATGGGCTCTGGTGATGGCAAAACGAGCGTG
>JAJXVP010000114.1 GCA_021782055.1 bacterium
GAAAATGGAACTGAAAGATGATGCCCACCGTCTTGGCACGAAAGCCCGACAGCTCTTTTTCTTTTAAGGCCGAGACAGGCTTACCCGCTACCGCAATGGTTCCACTGGTCGGTCGGTCCAGGGCGGCCGCTAGGTGAAGCAAGGTGCTTTTGCCCGCCCCCGATTCGCCGGTAATGGAAGCCGAAACTCGGGGGGGTAAGCTCCAGGTAAGATCTTTTAAAATGAGCAGGTCTTCGGTTTGACCGGTAAAGGTTTTTGTTACCGAACGGTATTCTAATAAGGGTGGTTCAAGGGGCTGAGTGTCGCTCATTCGTTTTTTAAGACCTCCGAGGGAACGATCTTGGTGACGCGGGACGAGGCCAGCCAGGCGGCTAGCGCCGCCGAGATGATGGCAAAACCAGCAATCATAGCGGCCTCCTGCGGCAGAACACGGGCGGGGATGGCGGGCAAGTAGAAGGCTTCGCTAGAAAACAACGTCACGCTCCCCCCCGAAATTGTTTTAAAAAGGGTGTTAAGGACATCTTGCAGAGTGGTCAAAACCCGCGAAATCGAGTTAGCGACAACAATACCCAACACAGTGCCAAAAACTGCACCCAACACGCCAACCCCTAGGCCCTCCCAGGCAAAGACCTTGCGGATACGTTGAACGTCCAGACCCAGGGCTTGCCATATGGCAATCTCTTCGGTGTGTTCTTGAACGGTTCGGCGTTGACTTTGAAACACATTCACCCCCACGACCAAAAAGACCAACCCCACCAAGAACATCATCGAAGTTTTTTCGGTTTTTAGTGCACCAAAAAAGGCAGCATTAAAGGTCCGCCAGCTGGTGAACTCTGACACCGGGGCCCCAGCGGCCTTGGCAATTTGGTGCATCATTGCCCAGTCATCGTCGGCGTGGGTGAGCTTTATACCAATTCGCTCATCGCTGGGCGAGGTCAACCCCGCCAAGGCGGTAGTCCGATCGACAAAAATCCAGCCTGCGTCAATCTCGTAATAACCAGTCCGAAAGATGCCGGTCACGGTCAGGGTCGAATAAACGGGACGAAAAAATGAAAAGTGCGGGTTCTGAAGCGCCAGAACCTTAAGCGTATCGCCGATACCCACCCCCAAAGCACGGGAAAGCTCTTCGCCGATGATGACCTGACCATTACCCGGAACGGCAGAACCGGTCACGATGGTCAAATGCCTGGCAAAACGCTTATCACGCTTCCAGGCGAGCGGTGACAGCCCCCGTAAAATTGCCGGTCGGGCATCACCGCCTGCTCCATAAACTAAAGTTTGCGTTTCAGTATAGGGCTCGACAGCTCGCACTCCTGGCAGGGCTCGTAAGCGTTGCAAAACAGGTTCAGGGACAGGTTCGGGGGGCTTCCACTGCAGGTGGTACGACGACACCTCAAGGATGCTTTCAATAAAGGTCAGCTGAAAACCATTCATAACGGCCAGTACCGCGTTCAAGGTTAACACCCCCACGGTTAACCCAAGCACCGACATTAAGGGGGCCGACCAGCCCCGTTCGCGACGTTTTGAGCGTAAGTAGCGTGTCGAAAGAAACAACAGCCCGCGAAATTTCATGGGGAGTCCTTAAGCATACGCACTAAATTGCCATCCAAATAAAAAAAAGTTGCCACGGTGCGGCCGTTTTTCCAGAGTTTTTCCCAAATTTTCGTACCTTGCAGGTACTGCTCTTCTTTTTCGAGGTCCTCACCTACCCAAACACTGCGGCTTTGCAGGACGCCGTCTTTCCACGTGGTGACGATTTTTCCTGTCGGTGTCCATTCGGTTTTTACCTCGTCAAGGAGGTCGTTTACCTGTTGCGCTTGTACGGTCAGGCGGCCTTCTTGATCGTAGGTCCAGGTTTTTACGAGCTTGGTTTTATCGGCAAGGGTGGTTATTTCGCGGATCAAGCGGCCTGAACTATCGTAGTCTTTTACTGATTTTTGACCGTTTACCGTTGAGGTCTCGGTTTGACCTTGAGGGGTATCGGTCCAGACTTTTTCTTGGGTCTGCCCCGAGGCATCAGTATCGGTCTCTAAAAGAGTTTTTCCCAACACAATGCGTTGAATGCTTCGACCTTTAAACAGCTCGCTGTCAGCGACCCGTCCGGTTTCGCCATTGGTCCAGACGGTATACCCCAAGATCACACCGTCGAGCGCCCGGCGTACCAAACGGCGCAGGCGTCCATCCGGTGCATACGAAAGCGTGTCTTCGTATAAAAAGCGTCCCCCGGGGGTCAACACCTTTTGTCCCTTAAGGCGGTTACCTTCCCAAAGTAGCTCGTGTTTGAGCGTTTCGTGCCCTTGACGGTATTCGGTATACCCGGTCAGATGATGCGAAGTGGGGTCATAGGTCCGCACTTCAAAAACTTCGTGGTTGCGGTAGGTGTCGACTTCGATCTCTTGGTGGTTAGAATCAAAGACGCGGCGAATTACGCGTTGTTCTTGACGCCCCTTCCAGAGGGTTTCCCACTTTTCGTGGCCGACGTCCCGAACTGCCAAGGTCCAAGGGTACGAGGTGCGGTCGTACCAGGAACAACCTTGAAGCGGGGTACCCAACGAGTCTGAAACCCACCAAACCCAGGCTGACGGTGTTGAAAGGTACGGTATTTTAACAGGCTCGGCGGTTCCCGCCTGCCCGGGAAGCAACGCCAGAGCGGTTAGCCACAAGAATACCCAGGGCCGCGGTCGGTTCACTTGGCCCCCAGAAGTCCTTCGACAAAGCTATCCTTGTCAAAAACCTCAAGGTCGGGAAGCTTTTCGCCGGTGCCCCAAAAGAAAAAGGGTAAGCCCAACTCTTGGCAAATCGACAAGGCAATGCCCCCTTTGCCCGACGAGTCGTATTTTGAGAGCACCAGGCCGTCCAAGCCGGCGGCTTCGTGAAAAACCTTAGCTTGTTGAAAGGCGTTTTGCCCGGTGGTGGCGTCAATGACAAGAATTTTTTGAAGCACCCCGTCGCCAATCCGGCTCTGGGCAATCTTGAGTACCTTTTGAAGCTCGCGCACCAGGTTCTCTTTGGTGTGCATTCGCCCGGCGGTGTCAGCCAACACGACCTTATCCCCTTGGGCGCGCGCACTATCAAGGGCATCGTACAAAACGGCACCGGGGTCTGCCCCCTGCCCTTGCCCAATAACCCGCACTTTAAGGCGCGAGCCGTGAAGCTGTATCTGCTGGACCGCGGCGGCACGAAAGGTGTCCCCCGCCGCAAGAACAATGGGCCCCTTCTGCTCTTGTTCCAAACGGTAGGCGAGCTTGGCGATCGAGGTGGTTTTTCCCACGCCGTTGACCCCTAAAAACAGGTAAAGGTTCAGCTTTTGCGGGTCATAGGCCAAAGTTTTCGTTAATAAGGATTCTTTTAATAGGGTTTTTAAAAGATCCCGGAGTTCTTCGGGTCCTTTGACACGGTCTTTGGCCATAGTCTTTAGGCGTTCGCTCATCAGCTTTGCGGTTTTGTAGCCCAAATCCGCCTCGATCAAAATATCTTCGAGCTCCTCGACCAGGGCCGCATGCGGCGAGGCAAAAAAAAGATTCTTGAGTCGTTGAAAGAGGCTTAAGGCCATGCAAGCTCCGAAATTATTGGGTTTCTGCGACGTGAATATAGGCAGACAGTTCCATCATCATCCAGACAAAAACGCCAGTGGTCAAGGCCAAACCGCCGTAGGCCCCATAGCGAAAGTTCTGAGCCCATTGGTAGGCTTGGCTGTAATTGGCATAGACGACAGGGTTCGCATTGCTAGCATATTGCGCGGCATACTGGTTGGTAAGGGCCGTCCACTGGTCCGAAAAGGCACGAGCCAGGATGGTCGAGGTCAATGAAAACGAAAAGACTGCTAAGGATAGGTAAAATTGATCTTTAGCTTTTTGCAGGTCAGGTTTAGGTTGGGCTGGCAAAAGCAAAAAATTGAGGTCTTTTTGCCCTGGGGTGATCGACGAACTGATCGATTCGTAATGGTCAAGCTCAAGTTGCAAGTGGGCTTTGGAAATTGGCGAGGGAACTTTAAGAGGCGTTTTGCCCAACCAGCGGCTGTCTACCCAAACATCGGCCCCCTCAGGAGTAGTCTCGATGCTGACCGGCGGGGCCTTTGATCGCTCAAGCGTCCAAGTCAGGCTTGTCTGTTTATTAGCGGCTAAGTTGAGGGTCTTAGTCATCGTTAGGAACCCTGGTGCCTCAGCTTCGATTTTTACGCGGCCAGGCGGAAGATCGCGAAGCACCAAAGGGTTGCCATAACTCTTGCCGTCGATCCTATAGAGTACCGTAGACGGCTGGGCGTGGATGGTTAACGAGGCCCAGGCCCGTCCCAAAAACAGTGTTTGAAAAGCATTATGGGCTTTTTCTAACCGCTCATGAATCTCGTCGGGCAAAAAGCTGTCATCCCAGACCAACAGGTTACGGTTTTCTAAACGGCTCCAAAGTCCAATCTCTAAGTGCCAAATTTTGCCTCGTGAGTGCAAAATTCCCCAAAACATCAAATCGGCATTCAGCGCTTGTGCCATGTCGGCCGGAGCCCCTGGTTTTACCTGTGAAACCACAGTGCCATCTGAGGGCCCCCCAAACTTCAGCGGCAGGGGGTTCACTAAGGGCACAAGCTCGGGGTGCGCCCGAAATTGGTGCCAGAGCTGGCTTTCATCGCGCCACCCTTGAATCGAGGTTGTGCTGGGGGGTGCCGAGTCTGTAATTTCGGCCTCGGCTTGTTGGTTGCGGTAGTCGGTGATGATTTTATCAAGGGCCACCCGAGCCTTGGTTAAAATCGAATTTTGAAGCAAATGAATTTCTTCAGAATCTAAAAAACGGGTGGAGATGTCAGGCCAATTTTGCACGAACTCACGGGCCATGGCATCGCGAATCGATTGACCATCGGGGGTGCCTTGCGGGTTTTGCCACTGGGCGCAGACCCAGGTCCAAGAGGTAGGAAGGTCAGCTTGCCAATCGGTAGGCCAGGTGAGGTCTTGCGCTGACAGGACCGAGGCGCACAACAGCCCTGTCAGTGCAAAAAGTTTAAAGATCGTCGGCTTCGTCATCGGGAACAAAGGCTTTGTTCTCCCACGAAAAACGCATGTATTCTTCGATAAAGTCGTCAATTTCGCCGTCCATGACAGCTTGAATGTTGCCCGTTTCATGCTTGTTGCGATGGTCTTTGACCAACGTGTAGGGCTGAAACACGTACGAACGGATTTGAGAACCCCATTCAATGGCCTTTTTGTCGGCCGAGTACTTGGCCATTTCTTTGTCTTTTTCGGCTCGGTAGTACTCATATAACCGAGACTTCAACATAGACATCGCGGTGGCCTTGTTTTTGAACTGCGACCGTTCGTTCTGACATTGTACCACGATTCCTGTTGGGTAGTGGGTAATCCGAATCGCCGAGTCGGTTTTGTTAACGTGCTGGCCGCCGGCACCCTGAGCGCGGAAGGTGTCGATGCGAATATCATCGTCTTTAATATCGACATCGATAGACTCGTCGAGCACAGGGTGGGTAGCTACCGAGGCAAACGACGTGTGCCGCCGTGCCGCCGCATCAAAGGGAGAAATTCGTACTAAACGGTGGACCCCGTTTTCATTTTTTAAGTATCCGTACGCAAATTCACCGGTAATCTGCAGGGTAACCGATTTAACACCGCCTTCCGCCTCTAAAAGGTCGACAACTTCAACCTTAAATTTGCGGCGTTCGGCCCAGCGGGTATACATCCGCAACAGCATTGACGCCCAGTCACAGGCTTCGGTTCCCCCCGCCCCCGCGTGAATTTCTAAAAAGGTATCCATGCGGTCGGCTTCATCCGACAGCAACTCGAGCACACGTAGCTCATTGTACCGTCGGTCCAGTCCGGTCAACACCGAGGCGACTTCTGCTTCGAGGCTTTGATCTTTTTCAGCTACGGCAAGGCCAAAGAGCTCTTCCAGGTCGGTAATTTCTCGAACCAAGGCTTCCCAGGGGTCAAGCCGGGCTCGAAGCCGTTTTAGCCCACTCATAATTTTTTGGGCCTCGGCGGGGTTATTCCAAAACTCGGGGTTATCGGTGAGTTTTTCTTGATCTTCTATTTGTTGGCGGAGGGTATCCGGGTCAAAGACGCCTCCAGGTGTCCAAAATTTCTGTTTTTAGGTTAAACAGTTTCGTTTGATGGTCTTCGAGCATGTCGGTCTCCTAGGTTTTTAACAGCATCCGCTTCCAACGCTTTTCTTCTAAAGAAGTAACGACCAAAGTATCCTCGACCGGATACTGGTAAAAGCGCAAAGAGTCGTAATGATCGGTTAGTTTATCAAGTTCCAGCTTGAGCCGGGCCAGGTTTTTGTCGTTGAGCGTGTTCGTTTCGTACAGGTTTCGCTGAACTTTACGAAAGCCGTATTCCTGCAAAAGGCGGTCGGCTTTGATTCTGGTGTCTTCGTTGCCAAAATCGCAGGCAAGGGCTATGAACATGAGCTAATTTATGCTGTAAGATAAATTCTGTCAAAGGGGAGGTTCGTATGCGCGCAGTCTATCTTTTATTCTTTTTGGGGACTGTTACCCTAGCTCTCGCTGACTCTGTGGACGCACGGCCCTTTTCGCTCCCGTGGCGGGGGTGGATCAGTGACCCGGTCACCGGCGAAGCCTTGCATCTTCCTCAAAACCCCTCACCAATCACTTCTCCCACCCCCAGCTCCCAGCAATGGTTGGCCCCGTTTCAAGGTTCGATCACCCTACCGCTTCCCGAACCATCTTTGCTCAGTGAAGACCAAGTCGTTCTCAAAGCTCCCGGGGTAGAACGCGAGCTTGCCTTGCTGGTTCAGGCCTATGTTCCCTTAAAAGAGTGGCAAAAGTTGGTGACTGAAATTCCTAAGCTTGAGCAACAACACCCCGTTCCGGCCGTTTTTGACCGGATGGAGTTCTACTTAGCGCAAGCCTACGGGTATTTAGGGCAATTTCATGCGGCAGTTTTAGCGCTGGCCTCGGCTCAATCGATCAATTCTCGGGTTAAGCAGAGGTGGTTGACGGCCTTGCTAAGCCATTTGTCCTGAGCTTTGTTTTTTAGTTCCCGGCGAAGAATTCATCGGGCGACTGTTCCCAAAGGTTCCACGTCACCCGAGTAGTCCAAGGGGTACCCACGACAAGGTTAAGGTTCCACCGAGGAGCAAACCGATGAGCTACATAGTCGCCGGCTAACACCGAGCTGGTGTGGTTGACAATTTCTAAAAGCGGGGCTTCGCCGGCTTCCCAAGTCCAGTGAAAGTTCACGTTACGAGGCAAGTCGATCAACTGTGCCTGCCCGGGGGTTTCAGGATCATACCGAAAGAGTCCGCTATCGGCCTGGCCGCAATAAAGGTACGAATCCTGCTCGTACCAGCCCGACCACTCAGGGCCCGACAACAGTTCTAGCTCGACCGTCAACTCTACCGAGGTTTCTTCAAACTTCAAGGATTTTTTGATACGGACATGAACGGTGCCCAAAGGTCCCGAAAGTGTCGAGACTGCGGCCAAGGTCAAAAGACGCCCTTCCCGATTCAGATCAACAAGACGGAATTCTTTAGACCAAAACTCTCCTGTTTCGCCATTTTCATGAAAGAATCGGTCAACAAACAGCTTAGCCGGGCTACGGTGGGTTAAATGATCGGCATCGGCCCAGTTCCAAGGCCTCTCTAACCAATCCCATTCAAAGGCAACGCCCCCCACGGGGTCAATAAATAAGTTATAGCGCGTGCCTTGAAACAAAAATTCTTTTAAACCGTCAAGATCAAAATCGAGCGAGGTAAGCGACGGTAAGAAGGTTGCCTTGTCGCGAGCTAAAACTTCGGCCGAAATCAAGGACTGAAAGGCCTTTTGACGACAGGTCCGGGCCAAACGGCCATCAGGGATGTAGGCTCGTAAGGATTGTCCCTTCCAAAGTTCCTCCAAGGCGGCTTTTTTCTTGTACTTATCGCCTCGAAGTGACGACACCAAAAGGTGGGTATGAACCATTTTGCTGTAAAGTCGGTTCGAATCATCAAAATCGGTTAAAAATTGTTTCCAGCTTTGGCGCTCAGCATACGCTGGAGCCGAGATCCCTACATGACGACACAGGGTGGCGTAATCGGTAGAGGCAAAAAAGACACGATCGTACATAACCGTGGCGCGCTTGAGGTAGCTTGACGGGTTAACACAGAGCATCCCGGGGTAACCGGACCGAAGAATGTTGAGAAAGTTCTCGAACCCTGAGGCTTCGTGAAAAAACGGAACCTCTTGCAAGCTCGAGAGTGAGAAGAATACTGACAACAACGAATCGTCATGACCAAACCTTTGGCGAATGGTCAGATCTAACG
>JAJXVP010000115.1 GCA_021782055.1 bacterium
GACGGGAAAAACCACATCGCCAGACGCGCGCATCGATTGAATGATGACCAAATTGAACGTCCGGCCTGTTTCTAAAATCACGCTGATTAGCATTAGTTCCGAGCCCAACGTCAAAATAAAGTTGTCGTTGGTAAAGACCCCCAACAGGGGCCGTGCCAAGGCGGCAATGATACCGACCAAGGTTACCGTCAGCCCCAACGAAAGGAACAACGACCTCCATACCAGGCGGTAAGCTTGTTCTGACTTTCCCGCTCCTACCAAGTGTCCCACCAAAATCTGCGTGCCAAAGCCAATCGACATGCCAATAATGATGACGTACGACATGATGTTCATCACATACACTCGTGTTGCCAGCACTGTTGCCCCGAGGGTGGCCATAAAGCTAATCATGACAATCTGACTGACCTGGTAGGCAATAGGTTCGCCGGCCGAGGGAATCCCAATTGAGAGGATGCGCCAAAGCGCCTCCCAGCGTAAGCGAAAGTAATCTTTCCAGTCGATTTTAAAGGGCGCATAGCGGTATAGAAAGTACAGCATTACCAACGCCCCAAGACTGCGGCTAACACTTGTCGAGATTGAAACTCCCAACACCCCAAGGCGAGGAGCTCCCCAAGCACCATAAATAAAAATGTAGTTCCCCAGGATGTGTACCGCGTTCATGCCGAGGTTGACGAGCATCGTTACCCGGGTGAACCCACTGGCACGAAGGGCCGAACTAGAGGCCCCCAAGAGCGCCTGCATGAACAGCGTTGCCCCCACCAAACGAAGATAGACATCGACAGACGGGTACATATCTGCGGGTAGCTGCATGGCTAGGCTGATTTCGTGACGAAAGATCACCAGGGCTCCGCTGAGCAACAAGCCAAAGATCATGTTGATGGTAATCGACAAAGCTGTTAAGTACCCGCATTCTTGCGAGCGTCCTGCTCCCAGGTACTGCGCAATCAGAACAGCCGTGCCGCTTGAAACCATGTTCAAAACCAAAAGGATGACGTTGACTACCTGGTTGCTTGTCCCCACGGCAGCGACTGCAGCTCCCGAAACGTGCGAAAGCATAAAGGTATCGGCCGTCCCCATCAGAATAAACAACAGCTGTTCGATAAAAATGGGCCACGTGATTTTAAACAGATTTTGAGGTTGTAAAGCTGGGGTACTCATGAATGATCGGTCCCTTGGTGAAACGTGGAAAATAGGTCAGCTGTTGCGAGGGGGTCAAGCCGAAAGCTCCCCATCACCAGCCACGCATGAGCGTCAATCCGCCCGGAGGAATCGCGCCGCGCACCCAACGTTAACTCGGGGTGCAGTCCACTTTTTTGTGCTCGCTCCCGTAGCGTCAAGGCGAGTGCCAAACAGGGGACTTGGGGACGAAGGCGCCAGCGGCGAACCGACAATAAAAGCCGGCTCCACCGCAAAAAAGCACGTTGTTCGTAGGCTGAAGGGTCACGCCGTGCAGTACCAGCAGGAGCTTTGGCAAGAAGCCACTCCCGTTGTTGAGGCCAGCTTTGACCTATCAGCTTAAGATCAACCTTGAGCAAAAGTAGCCACAGCCGAATTGCCTCAGGGAGGTTAAAAAGTCGATACAAAACCCCTTGAAACAAAAACCGTTGAAACAGCCCTTTCGGCCGCCTCATGGTTTGTGGTGGGCCAGCCCCTTAGACAGCAAAAGTTCGACAAACGCCGCCACATCGGTGGTCAACCGTTCTCGGTCAACAGCGAATTCACTCGCCAAGGCAGTCACGGCGGCTTCTTCGCTTCCTGTCTTTTGTAGAACTTCAAAGATTCGTCGAGCCGTTGGGTTCAACCCGAAATATTTTCCCGTCGCGGCATCTAAGACCACGGCTTCGTTATCGATTTGACTGATCGACAGAGTGTCCGACAGCACCAGCATTATTTCTCCTTTTCCGAGACGTCTGAAACGATCGCCTCAACGGCCTCAAGAACTTCGTCGAGCGCCAAGCGCTGAACAGGGCGGGTCAGCGTCACAACACGCAGTCGAGTAGCGGTCTGGGCGGCGGCGGCTAACCTCGCCGCTGGGTCGCCTACCCCCGGCAGATTGTTCAAATGGGGTAACAGCATTTGAAGCTTTCGGTGGCCTGTTACCTCTTCTTGCGCCCAGCTTTCGCCTACCTTAAGAACGATGCCAGCTTTAAGCCAAGCCGAAGCGGCGACAGGAAAACTCAGGGAAAACTTCCCGTCAGCTCCCGGTAAGGCCGCAGGGTCGCCGCCTAAAAGTCGCCAAACATCGGGCAATAGTCTGGTGTTCAAGACGGTGGGAGAAACCATCCCCTCGTTGACCGACACCAAATCGTCACACAGCAACCCCCACCCTCGCCTGAGCAACCCGGTGACCGTTGTAGACTTCCCGGCTCCCTTATTTCCGACAATCAAAACCGCCGAGCCGCCTCGGGCCGCGGCCGAGCCATGAAACGAACACAGCCCCCGGGTCACGGCAACAAACCCCAAAGCCGCCCGAACAATCATGTCGGCAGCCGCTTCTAGGGGACGGTTTACTTCAAGGAGGTGATCTCGAAGTACAAAATCAACACCCCCCGCCCGCAGAGCGTAGTGGTTGTTGACGGCACCCCAGCTCAGGCCGCCAGCGTCCTGTGACAGGGCTTCGGCCTTATGAGAAAACTCTCGCTGTTTAATGAATAAATCCCAAGGCTCTCTTCCCGGAGGTAGGGGAAGATCGCCGTCGGCATAGATGTTCAGACCGGCAAAACTATAACCAGGCATTAAGGCCCCCCCACGGCAAGGCCAAAACTCCCACCCGTTGATCCATCCGTTGAACTCACCACCAGATAGTACGTTCCTGGCTGAAGGGTCACGGTCAAACTTCGTGAGGCATCTGTCCTAGAGGCAAAGCTGCTGCTGTCGGGTAGCTGAACGCTGGTCATAAGATCGGACTCCATCAGCGACAGGGCGACCGGTGCAGAATACGCGGAAGAATTATTTTTGTCGGCCCAGGCCACCGTTAAAGTTTCTGGTTGAGACACCAACAAGCTATAATCGGCTTGGTTGACCGCATAAGAACCCGTCGAAAGGGGTTCGGTCAGCGTGTAGGAACTAAGCGTAAGACTCCCGGGAGTCAAAGTCCCTGAGATGAGCGCAAACAGCCCGTTCGTCAGTGGGGTATAAGAGGCATACACGATGCGCGAAGGCTGGGCCCCTGATCTAAACGCCCTGAAGGCAAAAGTCACGGGAGCAGAAACCTTAGGAAAGGCTGGTGTGGAAGAACTCCACAACGTATCGGAACTAGTGGGGGTCGGGTCAGGGGGTTGCGTTCCCCACGGTGCGCTTGTCCAGGTTACCTGATCCCCCGGGAACGCCGTAACTCTTATGGTGGTGTTCGCGGGCAGGTTTCCACTGGGAGGCGCAATAAGCGGCGGGTCCGCACGAGCGGCCAAAAACGTTTGGCTGACTAACGGCGGCGCCGTCGAAGTCACTGTCCATAGCGAATTGTCAAGAACTACCGCGTCTGGTCCCTGTAAAGCGGACAGCCGTTGATACTGCCACCCGGTGCCGCTGTTAAGCCAAGCCAAGGGGTTTCCTGAGGCCGACACCCCAGCCAACAGAATGCCAGCAGGAGTATCGGCCACGAGCGGTGCCGTTAACAACTGAGGTGTCGCTGAGGCCGACCACGACCACGGCAACGTCGTAAGTCCAAACGAAGCTTGAGCGAGCTGGGTCGTTCCCGCTACCCAAATACTCCCCGGGTTTCCGTTTTGCAAGGTCGCCGTGACCGAAGCATCGGCCCAGGGCAACGAGGGTGCGGCATACCATTCCCCAAGTTCGCCGTCCTTCCACAGCTGGGCATTCCACACATGGTTGGTGGGGCCGCTGGCCGTGTACCCTCCACTCAAAAAAAGACGGCCATTCACAACAAACGGTGCCGCGCCGGCAAGTGGCTCAGGCAGAGGGCGAAGGTTGGTCTGCCAAACAGAGCTCGAATAACCGAGGTGGCCATCCGGGTTGATATAGGTAAACCAAATCGCGGCCGAGGTTCCTGCAGAGGTTTGGCCGCCCAGCACATAGAGTTGTTGGTTGGCGGCAACGACGGTAGGTGACAACACGCCAGAAGGCAAAGCGGCCTCTTTTGTCCACTGGTTGGGATTTAGAACCGAGGAGCGCCAAACAGCCGAGGAAGGTTGCCCCGAAGCGTCATAGCCACCCACCAGGTACAGGTACTGCCCCCACGAAGCCAAGCCTGCACGCGAGGTCAACGGGCCAGGGATCCCCGAGGTAGGGTTAACGCAAGAAAAGAGGAGGAGGCTTACGCCCAGCACAAGGAATGTTTTCACCAGTGCGACTCCACGGGCTTGCCGCCTAAAAGGACCTGAAGCTTACGCTGCGCAAAGAGGATGGGACGCAAAAAGTAGTAGGCCGAATACGGCAGTTGCCAACGAGAAAAGTACTGGATGTCCAGATCATTCGGCAACAGGAAGTCACCAGCGCTACGTAAGAAGCGCCGATAGGCCCCTCTGGTCAGCCCGTGAAGAAACACGACGCGGTGCTTGCGGTTAGGCCCAATTTGAGACAGAGAAAGGCCGGCGTCGGCAAAGTTCCGTTCGGCCAAGATTCCTAAAATGCCGGCATCGGGATGGTTTGTCAAAAGTTCCTGCAAGAAAGGGGGAACCGGCCCCAGCTTTAACCTCTGAAGCAAGGCGGTAAAAACTGCCGCCGTCGCTTGGGGGTCTAAAAACCTATAGCGAGCGGAAATGGGCCGGGCCAGCTGGGTGCGTACTGCGGCTTCAAAGCGGGTCAACAGTGCCAGCGAATCGATCACCCAATGCAGTTGACACCAGGAATGTTCCGCCCCATGAATCAAGACATACAGAGCGTGACGCCCCGGTTCGAGGGTACGGCACGAAAAGCCGCTGCCTTGAACGAGCACTGAAGTTTCCCACGCCTCATCAAAACCGAACGGTGCCGTGGATAAGCTTTCTCGGCTCCGGCCATGAAGCTCGATAAAGACCGGCAACCCTTTTTTGCGAAACGCCATGTGACGCAATTTCATGGCACGCTTAAGCCAAGAATCAAAATCACGACCGTGAATTTTGTTGTCGGGAATCACAAAACCCCGAGCTAGCATGAGTTTGACCGCTGACGCAAAATTTTCGATAGGGACCAAAATATCTAAATCACGAAACTCTCGTTCGTGCGGGTTCCCCCACAATTGAAGTGCCAACGCCGGGCCTTTCACCGCCAAGGCCCGTATCCCTTCGCGGTGAAACTCTTCAAGAACAGCGGCACCCTCTTCTAAGATCCAACTTTGCACGGCACGGCGCGAGGCGGCTTGCTTGCGAAACTCCTGCGCCCAAGGTTCGGTTAAAAGCTCATTCGGTGGGCCAAAAACTCCCGAAGTGAGAACAGCCTGCGTTACGGCTGCCGCTTTATGTCGTGAGGCTACGTCAAAAAGCCTGGCGGGGTTAAGGGTTGCCAAGCCTTCGGGCTCGGGGGCTTCGAAACCTCGGTACCGTGCCACAGCGGCAGTAACCCAACAAGTTTCGCGATCGGCTTTCACAAGGTGCATGTCTTGAGTTTAATCGATTCCGTTCTCGACGCCAAGATACAAAAGTCTAGCATTTCGCGTCCGGGTGTTTTAAGCTTTATCCAGAGATTATGAAACAACCGCTACCTCGCCCGAAGTGGCCTTCAGCTTTGCTCAGGGGCGTTCTGGTTCTGCTCGTAGCCTTGGTGTGGTCCTGTCAACCTTCGCCCTCAACTTCTGGGGCCTCGGCCACCGCTTCCCCTGGGTTGCCCCCGTCCCCTACGTTGACTCCGTCGTTACGCAGCTCGTCCCCAATTGCCAAGCTTTTACGCCTGGTCAGCGACCCATGGCCTGGTTATATCGACGAAGAGGGTGGATACCTGGTGACGCTAGCCCAAGAAATTTTCGAACCCGAAGGCTACCGGGTCGTTGTCCAAACCATGCCTTTTGCGCGGGCGTTAAATGAAGTACAAACCGGTGAAGCTGATATGGCCCCTGCCCTTTATCGCAATACAGCTTCTCACCTTCTCTATGCCGAGCAACCCACCGCTATTGATGCCACGGCAATTATTGTCAACGAGCATTTTAAGATCAGTGCTGACAACCTAAGCGCCCTAAGTGGGCAACAAGTCGGGTGGGTTCGCGAGTTTCATTTTGCCCCGATTTTGCAACAAAAGTTTCATCTGACGGTTGAGTCTTACCAGGTTAACTCCCGCGAAAATGGCCTGACAATGCTCAAGAACGGTCGTCTTGCGGCTTTTATCGACAATGAACAGGTGCTCAGAACTCTCGCCCACACCCTTAACCTGACTGATCCCCCGTTCAAAATTGTCACGGCCTTTCGCAAGGGCCTGTACTTTGGCTTTACCGACAGCCCTCACGGCCAACTGTTAAAAGAAATCTTTGACCGAGAGTTGTCGCGCCTTACCCGCAGTGGCGAGCTCGCAGAACTCTACCACCGCATGATTAAAGACGGCCCTGAACTCTAAACCCCACTAGGCCTCAAGGTGTTCTCTTTTTCTTGGGTCGCAAACTCCCTGACTTCTCGGCTGATCCGCATCGAACAGAAGTGGGGGCCGCACATCGAACAGAAGTGCGCTTTTTTAGCGCCTTCCTGCGGGAGGGTATCGTCATGAAACTTTCGGGCTGTACCGGGATCCAGGCTTAAGTTGAACTGATCGTTCCAACGAAATTCAAACCGGGCTTTCGAAAGCGCATCGTCTCGCACCTGGGCTCCAGGGTGCCCTTTGGCAAGGTCGGCGGCGTGCGCGGCAATCTTGTAAGCGATGATACCGTCCTTCACGTCTTGGCGGTTGGGCAAACCAAGGTGTTCCTTGGGGGTCACGTAGCACAGCATCGCGGTGCCGTACCAGCCGATCAAGGCCGCGCCGATGGCCGAGGTGATGTGGTCGTACCCCGGAGCGATGTCTGTCGTCAACGGTCCCAGCGTATAAAAGGGGGCCTCGTCGCACAGTTTAAGCTGAAGGTCCATGTTCTCTTGAATTTTATGCAAAGGAACATGCCCGGGGCCCTCGATCATGACCTGGCAGTCCTTGGCCCAAGCACGGCGGGTCAGCTCGCCCAGCGTTTCCAGTTCGGCAAACTGGGCCCCGTCGTTGGCGTCGGCGATACACCCAGGACGCAGACCATCCCCCAACGAAAACGAAATATCATACTCGGCCATCAGGTCGCAGATTTCGTCAAAATGGGTGTAGATAAAGTTCTCTTGCCGGTTAGCCAAACACCACTTCGCCATGATGGAGCCCCCGCGCGACACGATGCCTGTCACCCGTTTTGCCGTCAGGGGAATATGGGCCAGGCGCACCCCGGCATGGAGCGTGAAGTAATCGACACCCTGTTCGGCTTGTTCGACCAGAGTGTCACGAAAAATCTCCCAGGTCAAAGCTTCGGCGCGGCCGTAGACCTTTTCGAGTGCCTGATAAAGGGGGACCGTCCCGACGGGAACGGGGCAGTTGCGCAGAATAGCTTCGCGGGTTTCGTGAATACGATGCCCCGTCGACAGGTCCATAATGGTGTCAGCGCCCCAACGGATAGCCCAGACCATCTTTTCGACTTCTTCTTCGACCGAAGAAACTACCTCAGAATTGCCAATATTGCCGTTGATTTTCACTAGAAAGTTGCGCCCGATAATCATGGGTTCAAGTTCGGGGTGGTTGCGGTTTGCGGGTAGAATCGCACGGCCTCGGGCAATTTCCTCGCGAACAAACTCGGGCGAACAGCCCTCACGGATCGCGACAAACTCCATCTCGGGCGTAGTAACTCCGCGTCGAGCCCAGGACAGTTGAGTTCCCTGCCCACGCTCGGCAATCCACGCAGTCCGCAACGCTGGCAACCCCTTGGTCACGTCTGAAACGTACAAGGGGTCGGTGTAGGGGCCCGAGGTATCATAAACTTGAACAGGAGCGTTTTTGGTTTTTCCGTAGGCGGCGGGAGAATCTTCAAGCTCAATTTCTCGCACAGGAACGCGAATATCGGGGCGTGCCCCCGGCAAATAGACTTTCATAACAACCCCCATAAAAAGACCGCCTGGGCAAGTCTTTAAAAAAAATATAGCTAGGAGTTGTCTCAGCTTCCCTCCGGCGGCATTACCCGCATCAGGTTCAAAGGGTTTTTCTCACCCGCCATTCGGCAGGACCCCTAGCTGAGCACCAGCCTAGCACAGGGGGGCC
>JAJXVP010000116.1 GCA_021782055.1 bacterium
TTCCGATCTACCGCGCGAATTAAGAAGGTATCGTTCGTCGAGGCTCCCGTGGACTGTACCGAAAAGCTGTACATTTTTTGAAGTTCCGGAGTTCCCAACACATCTTCGACCGCCTTGGTGGACACCCCGGCACCAGCAATCTTGACGGTTTCACTCAAACCCGGCTTGAAGTCAATACCTAGGTTAAAGCCACCTTGCAAAAAGGTTCCAGTCCAAACAGCTACAATCAAAGCAATCGAGAAAATGTACATCGGCCAACGAAGCCGAGAAAACGGAATGGCTTTCTTGATCTGCATTACATTTTCCTCCAGGAGATGGCCAATTTCCGAGTCTTGAGCACATCAATCTCAAAGTCAAAGATGAGTCGAGAGACAAACAATGAGGTGAACAACGAACTAATGAGTCCAACGGCTAACGTCACGGCAAAGCCCTGAACAGCACCCTTCGACAAGAGGCTCAAGAACAACGAAGCGATCAAAGCGGTAACGTGCGAGTCCATAATGGTCCAGAAGGCCCGTTTAAACCCGATATCAATCGCTGTCGCGGGAGACTTCCCAGCCCAATACTCTTCTTTGATGCGTTCGAAAATAATAACGTTCGCGTCTACCGAGATACCTACGGTCAAAACTAGACCGGCGATACCTGTCAAGGTCAACGTCATATTGAACACACCTAAAATCGCCATGACCAAGAACATGTTGATCAATAGGGCGACATTGGCGTTGATACCCGCCCCTTTGTAGTACAAGAGCATAAACAGGGCAACTAAGACTAAGCCCCAGATAGAAGCGTTGACACCAGCTTGAATGGCGGTACGCCCCAAGGTTGAACCCACGCTGGTATAGCTTTGAACGACAAGGCTAACCGGCAAAGCCCCCGTACGAAGCGTAACCGCGAGGTCTTGGGCATCTTTGGCTTCAAAACCGGTAACCTGGACGTTCCCGCCAGTAATTGCTTCGGAAATTCGGGCACCAGCACGGATTTTATGGTCTAAGACAACCGCCATGGTTTTGCCCACGTTGGCCTGGGTCATTTGGGCAAAGTGACTGCCCCCTGCGCTGTCCAGCATAAAGTCTACCACAGGTTGATTCGATACGGGATCACGGCTAACCACGGCCTGCTGAATATGCGTACCGTCTAAGACGTTCTTATCGTCAGTTTTGACAACTTGACGATTCACGAACTGATCCAGTCCAAAGCGATCTTTCTTGTAGAAATTGAGTAACTCAAGACCAGCCGGCAAGACATCGGCAGGAATCCCTGTGACTTCATTCGTGACAGGATTGACACTTTGGGGGTTCTGAGCAATCCATTGGTTGACCGCATCTGTAGCTTTTTCATCGACAATGTTAAGAGTCAGAGAGCCTTTACCTCGAAGGAAGGCGTTAACACGGTCAGGATCTACGTCACCCGGGAGTTCCACGTAAATTTTGTTTCCACCGCCAGACTCACGTTTAATGGTGGGCTCAGACAAACCAAATTGGTCAATACGGGACTTAAGAACATCAATAGCACGGCCAATGGCGTCGCTTTTTTCTTGCGTGGTCAACGGATGGCCTTTTTTGGCCTGAAGGGCGTCTAAATCAGCCGTTAAGACGATACTCATACCACCCGAAAGGTCCAAGCCCAACTGCATGATCTTGGCTTTCATGTCTTTGTAATGAAAGGCATCATTGCGGACATGGTCCTCGATAGCAGCCAGGAAGTCATCTTGACTGACAAAGGCCTTGAATAAGTCGTTGAGTGTCCAAGTGGTCGGTTCTGTCATTTTAATCGAAGCGTAATTCCGCTTGGCGACCGGAATTAAGAACGACATGTCTGCGGGCACTGGGGCAGAAGCGTTCTTCGCATACAGATCTTGAAGTGATTTTAAGTCAGCTTGTGCTGTTGAAATCGCCAGATCCCGAATTTGCTCTAAAGAATAGGATGCCAGCTTCTGGTTCTGAGGCGAAGTAAAGAAATACCAATTCACCGTCGGCGAAAGAAACCAGGCTCCTACCGCCAACAATAGAACGATGATGAAAAGCCGAAAGCGTTTACTCATGGCGTCGACTCCCGGAAATTAGGGTTGTTTGTCCGAAGCAGCTTCAACTGCCTCAGCTTTTTTGTCTTTTTTGTCGGCTTTGACGGGAGCCGGAGGATTCTGCAGGTTGGCAATGGCACTTTTATTGAACTCAATAGAGGTTCCGGTGCCTTCGTCGACACGCAAAACCACGGTATCGTCACCCACGCGTTCCACTAAACCGCGAATACCACCAATGGTGATCACCTTATCGCCTTTTTTGATGGCTTTGAGCATCTTTTCGAGGTCTTTTTGTTTTTTATTCTGAGGACGAATGATGAGGAAGTAAAAAATGACAATAATCAGGCCGAAAACGATCGGCATCATCAAGCCGTCACCGGGTGCACCGGCGGCCAGAAGAAACGTCAAAGACGAAAATAACGCGTTCATGCTGAATCCTTTAATGGGAAAATGATTGAGCTACACTAACAGAAAAGGTTCCGACCCGTCAACCAAGAATATCTCAAGTCAAGTTCAGAGGTAGGAAGTCCTTTGAATGGTCGGGTAGACTTCACTAACGCCAAAAGCGCGTTTAAGTTCGTCCGTATTTCGATACGACGTTCCACTGAGACGCGAATATTCCGTTCTGAGCCACTCTAAATCTTCTGTATTGTTATCAAATAAGGCCGAGGCGAAAGCGGCTTTATACAGCCCTTCTGCAAACAATTCCCGAGTCGTCAGCCTACCGTACTTGGCTTCGAGCTTACGGTCAACAATGGCTGTACCGCCTGAATAGCCAATCGAAAAAACAAAAGCGTTGCGTGTCATATGCTTACGGTTTACCAGAGACCAGACTTTTCGTCCAGAGTATAAAAAAAGAGGGTACCCACGGTACCCTCTTTAAGCTCTTAGCCGAGCTTACATCATGTCCATTCCGCCCATTCCGCCTCCGGGAGGCATAGCCGGGGCTTTCTTCTCGGGAAGATCGGTTACAGCACACTCGGTGGTGAGCAATAGTCCTGCGATCGATGCGGCATTTTGCAACGCGGTTCGAGTTACCTTGGCAGGGTCAATAATTCCAGACTTGAGCATATCAACCCATTCCATCTTATTGGCGTCAAAGCCCCAACCGGGCTTTTCGTTCTTGGCGCGTTCAGCAATGATCGAACCATCAACACCGGCGTTGCCAGCGATCTGGCGAATCGGTTCTTCCATAGCTCGGCGAGCAATACGGAAACCGACCTTTTCTTCATCGTTGAGCGAAGAAATGTCAGACTTGGCCAAAGCCTGGGCAACCTGAACCAGAGTGACGCCACCGCCTGGGACAATTCCATCTTCCAGAGCGGCGCGAGTAGCCGACAGGGCGTCTTCGACTCGGTGCTTCTTTTCTTTGAGTTCGACTTCGGTAGCGGCGCCGACATTGATCACGGCTACACCGCCAGCCAGCTTGGCCAGACGTTCTTGAAGCTTTTCGCGGTCATAATCGCTGGTGGTGTCTTCAATCTGGGCGCGGATCTGAGCCACACGTTCTTTAATGCTTTTTTGCGAACCGGCACCATTGATGATGGTGGTGTTTTCTTTTTCAATCTTGACGGTCTTAGCACGGCCCAATTGCTTCAGGTCGACGTTTTCAAGCTTCATTCCGAGGTCTTCGCTGATTAACTCACCACCCGTCAGAATGGCGATATCTTCGAGCATGGCCTTACGGCGGTCGCCAAAACCAGGAGCCTTAACGGCACAGACATTCAAAGCACCCCGAACATTATTCACCACCAAGGTAGCCAGGGCTTCACCATCCACATCTTCGGCGATGATCAAAAGAGGTTTGCCGGTCTGCACCACTTTTTCAAGAACTGGCAGTAAATCTTTCATGGCACTGATTTTCTTTTCGAAAATCAAAATATAAGGATCATCCTGCACGGCGGTCATATTGTCGCGGTTTGTGGCAAAGTAAGGAGACAGGTAGCCCCGATCAAATTGCATACCTTCGACATAATCCGTGGTGGTTTCAATCGTCTTAGATTCTTCCACCGTAATAACGCCGTCTTTACCAACTTTTTCCATGGCATCGGCAATTTCTTGACCAATTTCTTTATCGTTATTCGCTGAAATCGTAGCGACCTGAGAGATTTCCTCTTTGTCTTTAATTTCTTTAGCCAGCTTTTTGATTTCGACATTGGCCAATTCTACGGCTTTATCAATGCCCCTTTTCAAGGACATCGGGGAAACACCCGCCGCAACAGACTTCAAGCCTTCCTTAGCAATGGAATACGCCAAAACCGTTGCCGTTGTTGTTCCGTCACCGGCCACATCATTGGTCTTGACAGCCACTTCTTTCACCAGTTGGGCGCCCATATTTTCGAAGGGATCTTCGAGTTCGATTTCGCGAGCCACCGAGACACCGTCTTTGGTTACCGTGGGAGCGCCGAATTTCTTGTCCAAAAGCACATTTCGGCCCTTGGGACCCAGCGTTACCATGACAGCCCGGGAGAGTTTCTCGACGCCGGCCAACAACGAGCGGCGTGCCTCTTCTGTGAAGAGCAGTTGTTTTGCCATAACGACTCCTTATAATAATAAGATCATTGAATCTGAAATTTGTGGGGATCGACCTCCGGCAACACCGAAGAGTCAATGGAAATATACGGATTTCTTGGCAAAACGTAAAGGGCTTATGCAGAAATCCTTGACTTAGTGGACCACTTGGGGGCAAGAATCAAGACATGAAGCGGGATTTTGGTCACACGGGTAGATACCTTTTTTTTGATCTCTCGGAAGCTGCCTCGGCCACTCTAGAGCCCTTTTTTCAGCAGGCGACCGTTCAACTTTCTCCACCTCATTGCCGTGGTCCCATCACCTGGCTGTTTAACACTCGCCAATGGAAAGAATGGGGAACTGAAGGAGCAGAAGAGTCCCCCGCCCGCCGTTTCTTTGCAGCCCGTCCTGACGAAGATCGATTTTTCCTTCCCAATCCCGGTGGCTGGGACTGGGATGCTTTATTTCCTGAAGAAGCGGACCGAGACTTAGGCGCTTCTCACGAAGCAGGTCTGTGGTTGCGAACCTCTGCCGACATTCCCGAATGGTGTGAACGCGAGGCCGTCGTTTTTCGTGAAGATGGAGTTCTTTGGTCCCATCAAGGTCAGCGCTGGATACTTCCGTGGGGAGGCGATCAGGGAGTCATCCTTAAGAACCCAGGCCAAGCTCTCATCGGCGACTGGCCCAAAGGTCCTTTTTCGCCCCTTCCCCAACAAAAGGGGGTACGTCCCGGCCAAGGGCTGTTGGCCTTAACCCCCGCTCGAAAGGCCGCTCTTCTAAAAACCTCAGAACTCAGGGCGAAACCCGAAGCGGACCGAAAAACGCCCTTAAACACCAATCCAGAATTTCCAGGTCTTGGCTACCGAGACGCTGTAGATTTTGAAGAAAGCTTAGGAGGGGTTCGAAAAAGATCTTTAGTTGCCAATATGCAAGGACAAACCGCCCTCCGTGAAGGGCCGTTGACGGCAAAGTTTCTAGGTGGACGCCTACAATCACTCACTCATGGCGAAACGCCTTTAATAACCGGGAGTCATTCCTATTTGACGTGGGGGAGGCACCGCCACGAATTTTCTACCATAAGTGCCTTTTCCTTTGAAGGAGACGCCTCGTGGGGACTTCGCGAGAGCTTACTCCTAACCCATGAAGACCTCCTAGAACCTGGCCGTCTTATTCTGGACTACTTTTTTGTCGAAGATTCCCCCGAATTTTATATTGCCGCCTCGGTTCGTTGGCCGGTTTGGCGTAAACCAACTTTGATCGAGGAAAGGGCCATTCTTGAGTTGGATTCGTTGATCTACTCTTCCAAAAAAGCCTTGACCGTACGCTCCCTTTGGCCAGACCGACATTTTGATCTCTTAGCCTCCCGACACCCTCAAAAAGAAGTGGCTCAAGGAATTGAGTTCCATTTTTCAGCCGAGCCAAGTCTTGCGGTAGCGTTCCCCCAAAACCAACTACCGCGTCCGTATCGCTTACCCTGGAAAACTAAGCCGCATTTCAAGGGCCGTCAGCTGATCCTTAACCCTGAAGGTTCGTGGACACAGATCAACTCTCCTGAGCTGAACGGTTGGGAAGAACATTTTTCCCTGTGTTTCGAAGTTCCCACCACAACCACACCACATAAGATGACGCGAAAGGCTGCAGCAGAACTCATCCCGCCTTATGCTGTCCTTGACACTCCCCCCCCCACCGCCTAGAATCGCAAAAATGTCCCGGTAGGGGACGTCTATCCTCATTAAGGAGAATCCATGAACAGGAATCGCAAGAATGTTCCCAAGGGAAAGCTTGTCCGACACCTGGGCATCAACATCTTCGAACAGCCGAAATACGACAAGCTGCTCAAGAAGAAGCCCCATGCTCCCGGTATGCACGGCCCCAAAAAACGCCGTGGCAAGCAAACCGAATACGGCAAACAGCTTAACGAAAAACAAAAGCTGAAGTTTGCTTATGGTGTTTCCGAACGCCAAATCCGCAATATTTATGAAAAGGCCAAAACGATGCCCGGTATTACCGGTGACTCGATGATGAGCCTTCTGGAAGTCCGTTTGGATAACGTTGTGTTCCGCTTAGGACTGGCGTCTTCCCGCGCGATGGCTCGCCAGATGGTAAATCACGGGCACTTTCATGTGAATGGACGCCTAGTAAACATTCCTTCTTACAGCGTCCGAGGCGGCGACGTGATTAACGTCAAAGAACGCGATAGCGTCAAGAAATTGGTGCGTGATCAGCTGACGAAAAACGGCGGCAAAGCCAAATGCAGCTGGATCAATTTTGCTGAAGACAGTATCACAGCAACGGTTGATCACCTTCCCCGCCGCGAAGAGATTCCTACGATCGCCAACGAACAGATGGTGGTCGAATTGTACGCCAAGTAATTCGAATCCTTTGCGTTTCGCGTCAAAAAGCCGACTATCGGCCCGTCAAAATCCCTTCCTGGACCGCCGGGATACGGATTTCCCTGAACTTCAGGTTGTGGTCGATTCGTCGGCTTTTTGCTTGATATCTTGGGTTTCTTCCGAGTTCACCTTCGCAGCAGACTCAAGAGCCTTTTCTTCTTCTTCAGCTTTTCGGGCCGCTTCTTTTTTCTGGAGCTGGCGGTTATAAAAGAATAACACGGCCACGATCATAAAAACCCAAAGAGAAATTTCTCTAAACACCGGCTGGGGAATTCCTAGGTGTAAGACGGCAGTTACCAAGGCAAACAGAGTGTAACCCGCCCCAAGACTCAGCATAATTCCGTATAAGACTTTGCTCGATACCTTCAATTTCATCCTTTTATTAAACGGCATTGCGGGAATATCGTCAAGCAAAGCGCCTCTCCCCTCAAGTCACACGAGTCTTCAAGTTTTTCTTGTCCAAAGCTCCGGCTGGCAGTACTTTCTGCGTATGTCGCATGTTCACGACTATGCCCTCGAACCAGACCGCTTGACCTTTTGGGGCACAGAGCGACCCAAAGGGACGGGGCCCATCCTGTATTGGATGCAAGCTTCTCCTCGCCTTACCGACAACTTGGCCTTGAGCTGGGCTGCCTCCCAAGCTAGGCAAGAAAACCGAGAACTTGCGATCCTCAGCATTCTGGACCCCGAGGAATCCCACCCTTACCTGGCTCGTCAGTTTTATGAGGAAGGTTTGGCGCATACAGCTCAGCTCCTCCAAGAGCAAGGTTTAACCCTTGTTCTCGTCCGTGGCTCAACTCTACCAATTCTTACCTTGGCGACTCAAAACGCTGGCTTTGTGGTGCTTGACCGTGCTTATACCCAAGAACAGCGGCACCTCCGCCGTGAGCTGGCCCGCGTTTGCCCTGTGCCTTTAGTAGGGGTCGAAGATAATGTTTTGGTACCGGTCACCTCAGCTAGTCCCAAAGAAGAATGGTCAGCGGCAACCTTTCGCCCCAAATTCTGGCGGGCTGTCCACAACCGGTCCCCGGAATATTCTGGCTCGTGGACAGTCAAAGATGGTGGAAGCAAGCTCGCGGTGCAAATGGTCGATCAAGGTGTCGAACTCGTCAAGTTGAGGGTTCTACCAGGTCAGCTTGCCGGAGAATCTGCCGCGCAAGCTCAATGGCAAGATTTTCTGGCTCGTAAACTTACTCGCTTTGGTCAGAGGAATGACC
>JAJXVP010000117.1 GCA_021782055.1 bacterium
GAACTGGTGGTCCTCGCCCCTATGATAATCGAGGGGGGCAGGGGCAACAGAGTCGTCCGTGGGGTGATAGACCTCAGGGTGATCGAAATCAGCAAGGCGGTCAGCGTCCTTGGGGTGATCGTTCTGGTGGTCCAGCGGGTTCACGTCCAGGGATGGGGTCTAGGCCTGGTGCTCCTTCTGGTCGTCCTGGTTTTGGTCCTCGTCCTGGCGGAGGGCGACCAGCACCGGCACCTGTTACTGAAGTAGCTAAGAAGGTAGAGCCTAAGAAATTCCGCTCGAAAAAAGAAAAAGCTTATAATAAAGAAAAAGAAGAGCTGTTTGAAAAGGCTCTTCAGCAGTCAAAGAAACAGTCGAATCGTGCCAATCCTATACCGAAAGAAATCGAAATCATGGAAGTGATTACGGTGGCGGAAATGGCTCGCAAGATGAACCTGAAGGCGTCAGATTTGATTTCAAAATTGATGTCAATGGGGATGTTGGTTACCATAAACGAACAAATTGACGCCGAAACAGCGACAATCCTTGCTTCTGAATATGGAACGACGGTAAAAATTGTCTCACTGTATGATGAGACGTTGATCGAAACCGAAGTTGATAAGCCCGAAGACTTAGTGCATCGAGCTCCCATTGTTACGATCATGGGTCACGTTGATCATGGAAAGACCAAGCTTCTTGATGCGATCCGCACAACGGACGTAGCAGGTGGTGAGCATGGTGGTATTACTCAGCATATCGGTGCGTACCAGGTTCATACTCCTCACGGAGATATAACTTTCCTTGATACTCCCGGTCACGAGGCCTTCACACTGATGCGAGCTCGTGGTGCTCAGGTCACAGACATCGTAGTACTGGTTGTAGCGGCCAATGATGGGGTGATGCCTCAAACCTTAGAGGCTATTACTCACGCCAAAGACGCAAAAGTTCCCATTATCGTGGCAATCAATAAAGTCGACCTCCCGGAAGCAAACCCGGATCGTGTTCGTCAACAGCTTTCTGACCATGGTTTGATCCCAGAAAGTTGGGGCGGTCAGACAATGTACTGCGAGATTTCTGCGCTAAAGAAGATTGGTCTTGATCATCTTTTGGATACGATCCTGTTGCAGGCTGAGGTTTTGGAGCTCCGTGCTAGCAAAATTCGCCGAGCAGAAGGTAAGGTCATTGAATCACGCATCGATCAAGGCCGAGGTGTAGTTGCTTCTGTTCTGGTACAAAAAGGTGTTTTACGCGTTGGCGACTACTTTATCGGTGGCGTTTTTTCAGGAAAAATCAGAGCTCTGTTCGATGACCACGGAAAATCGATTCGAGAAGCTTATCCTTCGACACCAGTTGAGGTTTTAGGTTTTGACGGCATTCCCGATGCCGGTGACCCGTTCCAAGTAACTGAGACAGAGCGTGAAGCGCGAGAAATTGCCGAGAAACGCCAAGAGCTTCACAAGGTTGAAGTAGCTAAGAACGTCAAGAAAATTACTTTGGCAAACTTGTATACCACCATTCAAGACGGTGCTGTCCAAGAGTTGAAAGTGATTATTAAGGGTGACGTTCACGGTTCAGTCGAAGCTCTGAAAATTTCTTTAGAAAAACTGTCAACGCCAGAAGTTCGCTTGAATTGTATACAAGCCACGGCGGGAGCGATTATCGAAAGCGACGTGTACTTAGCTGCGGCTTCTGATGCCATCATCATCGGTTTTCATGTACGACCTACAGCAAAAGCCCAGGTTTTGGCCGAACGAGAAAGGGTTGAAATTCGTAAATACAACATTATTTACGATGCCGTTGAGGATATTCGCCAGGCCATGGAAGGGATGTTGGCCCCTGAACTTCGCGAGGAAGTTATCGGTCAAGCAGAAGTTCGTGATTCCTTTAAAGTGCCTAAAATCGGCTTAATTGCTGGGTGTATGGTTACTCAGGGTAAAGTTAAACGTGGTGTGAATGTTAATGTTATCCGCGAAGGTATTCAGGTTTACAGTGGAAAACTTAGTTCACTACGTCGGTTCAAAGATGATGCTCGTGAGGTAGCGGAGGGCTATGAATGCGGTATTGGAATTGAAAACTTCCAAGACATTCAGCTTGGCGATATTTTAGAGTTCATCGAAATCATTAAGGTTGCTAAGAAACTTGGTGATTCCCGAGCTTAAATCATGAATGAAATTCGAAAACGAAAGGTGGAAAGTCTCCTTCAGGCAAAGCTGGCGGAGATGATCCTCCTTCAAGATATTAAAGATCCTCGTATTAACACCTTTCTGTGTGTCAATCGCGTTGATGTCTCAAATGATCTTTCGTACGGTAAGGTGTATATTGGGTCTTTTCAAAGAGATTCTACTCTCGAGAAAGCTGTTGAAGCGTTGAACCATGCAGTCGGGTATATTCATGGGGTTTTAGGAAAAAAACTTCCTCTGCGTTCCGTTCCTCATTTGACCTTTCTTGCTGACCATTCTATCGAAGATGCTATGTCATTAAACCGTAAAATTGATGAAATCAATGCCCAATGAAAAAAATCATCAGTTTATTCTTTATCATAAGCCAGTAGGTGTCACGTCTTTTCAAGCACTGTCGCCCTTAAAAAGGGTTTGGGGTAAAAGACTTGGGCATACGGGAACTTTGGATCAGTTTGCACACGGTCTGTTAGGAGTTCTTACAGGGAACCTTACGAAATTGGTTCCTGTTCTGACTGGTTTAGATAAAATTTATGAAGCAGTAGTCGAATTTGGTCGCCAAACTGACACCTTGGATCCTGACGGTGTAGTAATTACTCACGGAAGAGTTCCAGCTCTTGAGGAACTTCAGGAAAGTTTAACCAAATTTCAAGGGGAACTCTGGCAAACGCCTCCTGCGTTCTCCGCCGTTCACGTCAATGGCAAACGGGCGTCTCAATTGGCTCGATCTGGGGCTAGCGTGGCCTTGGCTCCAAGAAAAATTCAGATCTTTGACCTAAAGTTGCTCGATTGGAACCCGCCTTTCGCTACAATTCGCGTTCATTGTTCAAAAGGTACCTATATCCGTGCCATAGCGCGTGATTGGGCTTTGGCGCTGGGAACCTGCGGGATGTTAGCTTCTTTATTTCGTCAGCAAGTGGGGCCTTTTTCGTGTCCAGAACACCAAGAGATTTTAACGCCGCGTCAACTGTTTCAAAGTTTGAATATCCCTGTGGCTACGACTGACCACCCAGAAGAGGCGAGATTTGGACGGCCACCTAGCCTGTGGGGAAGGTGGGACCCTGTCCCTCAATTGGCAATTATGGACACAAATGACGACTTGGTTGCGGTTTTAAAGTGGAATGGTGATTGGCAATATCACTTTGTTTGTGCGTAATGAAATTAACGGCATGGTCTGAACGGCTTAACAATCGATTATCCTCTTCTGAACTCTACAATGCCACGATTGGCGTGTTTGATGGGATTCATCTAGGGCATCAGAGACTTTTGCGCCGTCTTGGGGACTTCGGCGAAAAATCTCTTGTGGTTACGTTTCGTAATAATCCGAAAGAGGTTTTGCGGCCAGAACTTTTTGGCGGGCATCTTGTTTCCTGGAACGAAAAACTGAGGCACCTTGAAGCGTTGGGAGTTGATGAAGTTCTTTGGATTGACTTTTCGCCTGAATTTGCTACAATGACCGCGGAAGTATTTTTAGATACACTTCAAGAGCTGTATTCCCTAAGGAATTTGGTTTTGGGCTGGAACTTTCGTTTAGGACGTCATCCTGGTTTGGGAGTTGATGATCTTGAAAAGTTGTTTAGAAAGGGTTCAATAGAAGTCATTGAACCGGTTTTTTATCAACAGGTACCAGTATCCAGTTCCGAGGTTCGTAAAGCTGTTCATAATGGGCATCTTTCGTTGGCGGCTCGTCTCTTGGGAAGACCCTATCGTTTAGAGGTGCCAAAAGCACAGTATCTTGCGGGTGGGTTTTGGGCTCCCCGAAAAGCCTGGAATCAAGTTCTTCCCAAACCAGGAAAGTATCCGATTTTTGCTGGTCAAAAATCGGTGTTAACAGTAGAAAAGGATGGGTTGTTCTGGGAGTCTCCCCCGGACCCCGTTGCAAAAGAAATTATTTTTGAGGAGTAGGAGCACAAAATGGCTTTAACCAAGGAAGATAAGGCTAAAATTGTCGCCGAGTTCGGCGGAAACGTTGGAAATACAGGTTCGACCGAAGTACAGGTGGCCTTGTTGACAGCGCGAATCAATTATTTAACCGAGCATTTTAAAGTTGCAAAAAAAGACCACAATTCACGCCGTGGTCTTCTACTATTAGTAGGTCAACGGCGTCGGCTTTTAAGGTATCTCCAGAACAATAATCTGGAAGGCTACCGCGCGCTTATTGCTAAGCTCGGACTAAGAAAATAACGAGGCTTTTATGCACCAAGTCCGTATGAAAATCGGCCAAGAAGAGTTAGTTCTCGAAACGGGGCGAATGGCCAAACAGGCAAATGGCGCGGTTTATGCAACCTACGGAGGTTCAGCAGTCCTGGCGACTGTTTGTTGTGCCTCCAGCCCTACCGAAGGATTAGATTTCGTTCCTTTGTCTGTTGAGTACAATGAAAAGTACTATGCCGCCGGAAAAATTCCCGGTGGCTTTCTTAAGCGAGAAGGGCGTCCAAAGGATAAGGAAATTTTGGTTTCTCGGTTAATCGACCGTCCTATCCGTCCTCTGTTTGATAAAAAATTTGCTAGGGAAATTCAGATTGTTCCTACAACAGTCTCTACCGACCAAATTAATCCCCCCGATGTTTTAGGCATGATAGCTGCTTTTGCGGCTGTGTCGATTTCTGATATTCCCTTTGCAGGCCCTGTGGGTGCTGTCCGGATTGCTAACGTTCGTGGTGAACTGGTTGTAAACCCCACGTTTGATCAGATTGAAGCGTCTGACCTGGAAATTGTGGTTGCAGGAACAGAGGAAGGCATCACCATGGTCGAGGGTGGCGCCCAGGAAGTTCCGGAATCCTTGCTCCTTTCTGCAATCGAAATGGCCGAAGGGTACATTAAGGAACTCTGCCGTATTCAGAAAGAATTAGTCGCCATGGCAGGAAAGGCAAAACTCCCCTTACCGGTTTTTGAGGAAAAGAAACTTTCTCAAGAGAAAGCTGTTTGGGACTATGCTTACCCAAAAATGGAAGTTGCTTGTTTTGTTAAGGGCAAATTTGCTCGTGTCGATGCGATAAAGGCTGTTAGAGCAGAGGTCATTGAGCATTTTACAGCGTCTCTTTCTGCCGAAGAACTTGGCCTTATTCCGTCGCTGATTGATGACATTGAAAGGCACATTCTCAGAGAAAGTATTTTGGCCAAAGAACTGCGTTGCGACGGCCGTAATACACGTCAGATTCGTCCGATAACTTGCGAGATTGACCTTTTGCCAAGAACTCACGGGTCGGCTTTGTTTACCCGGGGCGAAACACAGGCTTTAGCGATTTCGACCTTGGGGACTGTCTTTGATGAGCAGATTATGGATGATATCGACGGTGACAAGCGTGCGACATTTATGTTGCACTATAACTTCCCCCCGTTCTCGGTTGGTGAAACCGGGCGCTTGTCCACAGGGCGTCGTGAAATTGGCCATGGTCATTTAGCGCAACGTTCTTTACAGAATGTTCTACCAAAATACGAAGAATTTCCTTATACGGTTCGTGTGGTTTCTGAAATTCTTGAATCGAATGGCTCTTCTTCGATGGCAACGGTTTGCGGTGGTTCGTTGTCTTTGCTGTCAGCAGGCGTGCCTATGAAACGCCCAGTTGCCGGTATTGCAATGGGCTTGGTGACCGATGGGAATCGGTGGAAAGTCCTTTCGGATATCCTTGGTGAAGAAGATCATCTTGGTGATATGGACTTCAAAGTTGCGGGAACTGAAAAAGGAATTACTGGTTTCCAAATGGATATCAAGGTTTCAAACGTTACCCGTGAAATCATGACCCAGGCTTTGGAGCAAGCTCGTGAGGGCCGAATGCATATCCTGGGAATCATGAATAAGGTCATTGAAAAACCTGCCTCAAATATTTCTGTTTATGCGCCGAAAATCCTTAAAATGAAAGTCGATCAAGATAAGATCGGAATGATTATTGGACCAGGTGGCAAAAACGTCAAAGCGATTTCAGAAGAAACTGGTGCTACTGTCAACATTGATAATGACGGCACGATCACCATCTACAGTCGAAACCGAGAAGGTGCTGAAATTGCGCAAGCAAAAATTAAAGGCATGGTAGAGGATCCAGAAGTCGGAAGTGTTTACCTAGGCACTGTAAAACGCCTTATGGATTTTGGCGCGTTTATCGAAATTCTTCCAGGCAAGGAAGGTTTGTGCCACATTTCTAAGCTGGCAAAAGAACGTGTTAATGCTGTGTCTGATATTCTGAAGGAAAATCAACAAATCAAGGTTCGTCTTGTCGAAATTGACAAAATGGGCCGCTTGAATTTGAGTGTAGTCGATGTTCCTGAGGAAGAATGGTCAAAGAGGAGTGAGCGGCCCGCCCCTCGAAGGTGAGCTCTTTGACTAGAGAATTGCTCGGCCGTCATTCGTTACGTTACGGTTCTGAAATGCTCTGGGAAGTTCTGCCTGGTCACCGGGTGGCTTCCTTGGGCTTTTTTTATTCTGTTGGGTCTCGTGAAGATCCTGTAGGCAAAGAGGGCGTTGCCCATTTTGTGGAGCACTTTCTCTTTAAGGGGACAAGGTCGTTTTCTGCAACCTCTTTGGCACGTGAAATCGAACGGCTTGGTGGTGAGATAAACGCCTATACCGATCGCGCAGAAATTGGTTTTACCTGTACAGTTCCCGTCGCTTCTTGGGAAACTGCTCTCCTGGTTCTTATCGAGCTTTGTTGTTTTCCAACTTTTCCTCAACACGAATTTCAAAAAGAAAAAAATGTTATCCTCAGTGAGATTCAATCGGCCAATGAAGACCCAGAAGAGCTCTCGTATGAAAGCTTTTTAAGCCGAATTCATCCTGGCCACCCTGAACTACACCCCGTTGGAGGGACGGTTTCTAGCGTAGAAAAACTGACTTTGGAAGACCTCTCGACCTGGAAAATGGAATTTCTTCGCGACAGTGCGTTGGTTTTTGCCTGGGCTGGAGATTTAGATCCCTTGGCTGTCGAGTCACGTTTTGAGTCGCTTCGCGGGGTTCGGGAACAGACTTTAGCGAAACGACATTTACCTCCTGTTCTCAAGCCGCGAGGTTTTGTTGATTACGAAAATTCTGACTTTCAGATGCTTCAAGTCCTTTTAGGTTGGCACTACCCGCAGAAGCCTGAGATTTTAACGTCCTTGGGTTTGCAGATATTTAGCACTTTCTGGGCCGAAACTATGATTTCACGCTTATTTCAAAACCTAAGAGAAAATTTAGGCCTTTGTTACGCGGTTGGAAGCCAAGTGTGGGAAACTGAGGATCTTAGTGGGGTTCACACTTTTTTGTCGGCGTCTCCCGAGCAGGCCATAGAACTTTTACACGCTCTTCGCGTTCAAATCAAAGAGCTTGAAGTTCCGCCCTCGGTGCAAGAATGGGAGGACGCTAAGAATGCGCTAGCAGGTTCACTGTTGATCGCTTCCGAACGGTCCGAAGCTCGAATGGTCAGGCTTTTTGCCCATTGGAATCGCTGGCGGAGTATCCCCGTTTGGGGCGAAACCTACCAGCAGATTCTCTCGCTAGACCGAGAACCTTTTTGGACTACCTGGAAAAATGCTTGTCAACTTGACCAGACCTCCCTGCTTTTATGGGGAAAAGGCGCAAAAAAAATCCTCAAGAAAGCTGGTTGGCCGTGAGAAAGATTCTTGGGGTCACTAGCGTTTTGGGGTTTTTATTCCTTTCTTGTCTCACAGCCCCTGCTTTTCGCGAACAACCGACTTGGTTTTCTACACCAGTTAGCCCTTTTAGCCTGTCAACACAAGAACAAGCTACCATACGAGTATTACCTCCTGTGAAGTTCGCCACAAATCCTTATCACCTGGTTAACGTCGCTCCCGACCTGCTCTACCACCCTCAAAAAAACGTACCCCCCAGTCGCTTCATGTCTCAACATTTTCTCGATTGGCAAAAGATTTTTTCAACGTTGGATTTAGGAAAAAAGATTGTTCTTTTGCAACACTTGACCAATTTGTCACACGATTTTCCTGAAAA
>JAJXVP010000118.1 GCA_021782055.1 bacterium
GCCGGGACCTGGAAAAAAAGAAACCTGTGATCTTTTGTGGTGATCTCAACGTCGCTCACACCGAGCTTGACTTGGCAAACCCCGGCCCCAACCGTGGCAAAAAGGGCTTTACAGACGAAGAACGCTCGGGTTTTCAGGCCTTTCTTGAAGCGGGGTTTGTCGACACCTTTCGTCTGTTTCATCAAGGAAACGGCTTTTATACGTGGTGGAGCAACTTTGGAAAGGCGCGGGAAAGGAACGTCGGGTGGCGTATTGATTACATTTTGACCTCGCCTGCTTTGAAACCCTTGGTGACGGCTGCGAATATTCACCCTCAGGTTTTTGGCTCGGATCACTGCCCGGTGAGCTTGACCTATACTCTTCCAGAGTAACTCCCCTCCGGTGTATAAATCGTTTCAAGGAGAATCTCATGAAAAAAGGAATTTTTGGCCTTTTTGCTGTCTTAGCCTTGCTGGCCCTCAGCTGTTCCAACAAAGCCTCGGCACCTCAACAGCCTGGTAAACCTCGCGTGGCCTTTGTGTACATTGGGCCACCGGGCGACGGTGGGTATACCTACCAGCACGACCAGGGTCGCAAATATATGGAAGCTCAATTGGGAATCAAAGCCGATGTTGTGCAGAGTGTTCCCGAAGGTGCTGATGCAGAGCACGTCATCGCTGACCTGGCTCAGAACCACGATATCGTTTTTACCACCAGCTTTGGGTATATGGATTCTACCCTGGCTGTCGCAAAGCGCTACCCGAAAGTGATCTTTATGCACTGCTCGGGCTACAAAACAGCTCCCAATATGGGGACTTATTTTGGTAAGAACTATCAGGGCTCGTATTTAGCGGGCATTGTCGCCGGTAAGATGACCAAGAAGAATATTATCGGTTACGTGGGAGCCTTTCCCATTCCTGAGGTCATCTACAATATCAACGCCTATGCTTTAGGGGTGCAGAGCGTCAACCCCAAGGCAAAGATCTACGTTGTGTGGACGAACACCTGGTTTGACCCCAGCACGGAACGTCAAGCGGCCGAAAGTCTGCTCGACAAGGGGGCCGATGTCTTGCAAGCTTACCAAGATTCTCCGGCTACCCTGCAAGCGGCCGCTGAACGCGGCGCCTATGCCGGGGGCAATGACTCGGACATGAGCCGTTACGCCCCGAAGTATTATTTGACCAACCCGGTGTGGAACTGGGGGCCCTACTACACCAAAGTAGTCGAAGCGGTCGAGAACAAAACCTGGACCAATACCCCGTATGAAGGGTCGTTGGCGGACGGCACGGTAACGATTGCCCCGCTGGGAAGTGACGTGCCGGCTTCGGTGAAAGCTCTCGTTGAAGCGGCCAAGGCAAAAATCATTGCCGGCCAATTGCACGTGTTTGCTGGCCCGATTACCGATGCCGCAGGCAAGATCGCCGTTCCCGCTGGAGAAAACCTACCTCTTGCGGATATTTTGAAGATGAATTGGTTTGTGAAAGGTGTTGTGGGAACGATTCCCGCTCCCGCCGCTCAATAAGCGCGGTTACAACCGCTGTTCTCGCAGGTAGGGGAGCCCGAGCGCTCGAGGAGCCGAGCTCGGACGGTGCCGGCTCCTCCACCCGACGAGAATGAGCACAAGAATGGTCACCACGTAGGGGATCATCTTAAGAAAATAGGGCGGAATGGTGCTCCCCGCTAATTGGATTCGGAAGCCAACGGTATCGAGCAACCCGAAAAACAATGTTCCTATAAGTGCCCTTAAAGGGCTCCATTGTGAAAAGATGATCAACGCCACGGCAATCCAGCCCCTTCCGGCAGTCATCCCCTGAATCCAGGTCGGCGAGTACACTAAAAGTAAATCGGCTCCCCCGAGAGCCATCAGTGCAGACCCGGCCGTGACGCAGGCATACCGATAAAAGGTCACAGAAATTCCCATAACATCTGCTGTTCCAGGATTGTCGCCGACGGCCTTGAGCCTGAGTCCTACAACTGTCCGTGTAAACAGCAGAGTCAGCCCGACGACAAGAAGAAAGCTTAACCAAGTAAAAATATCGAGATGCGCTAGCACAGGGCCCACCACCGGCAAGCCGTCGAGAAAGTTGAGGTTCACAATAGGTGCACTACCGACGAGGGGGGCCCCTGCAACGGACTGGCCCAAAGTGGCACTGAGGCCGGTCCCGAACAGAGTCATCGCAAGACCGCTGACAATTTGGTTCGCCCGAAGCGAAACCGTAAGAAAGGCATGAAGAAGACCCAAGAGAGCCCCAACGACAAGGACAGCGACTACCGTTAGAACCAGATTCGGTGTCCAAAGGTAGACCAGCGCGGCGGTTACGGCCCCCATGAGCATCAGGCCCTCGGCACCGAGTTGAATCACCCCCGATCGTTCAATAAGAATCCCGCCCAAAGTGGCGAAAAGAAGTGGTGTGCCGGCCGACAGGCCTGCGGTTAACAGCTGAGTAATCCAATCCATGTTAGGCTCCTGTTCCGGGCGTTGTACGGCGAAGCTTGATTTTTCCGACCAGACTGCTCCCTATGACAAAAAAGAGGATGGCTCCTTGAATCATGGAGGCAATCGAAGGGGGAATCCCGAGAGTCTGTACATTGAAGCCGCCGACAATCAGACCGGCAAAGAGGAACGCTGACAAGATTAACCCGAGCGGATTAAGCCGCGCTATCCAGGCGACAATGATGGCCGTGTAGCCGTACCCTGGCGACACACTATCCATGAGACGGTGGGTCACACCCGAAACTTCCATCATTCCGGCTAGACCGGCTAAGGCACCGCTGATAAATAAAACCCCCAGAATATGCCGGCGAATCCTTATGCCTGCGTGAAGAGCCGCCTCGGGATTGGCACCGATGAGTCGGATTTCGTAACCCCAACGGGTCATGTTAACGGCTACGGCGTAAACACCAACTAACACGAGGGCAAGGATCAAGCCCCAATGAAGCTGGCTGTGGCCCCAAAGGGGCGGGATCGTTTCGGCGTGAGGAAAAACTGGAGAACCGGGGAAGTTGAGACCCTTGGGGTCACGCCACGGGCCAAAGACTAAGAACTGCAAACCCAAAAATGCGACATAATTCAACATCAACGACGTGATCAACTCATTGACTTGAAAAAATACTTTGGGTAGCGCCGTCAACAGGCCCCAGACACCGCCAGCGGCCAAACCAGCAACCAGCATGAGGGGGAGCGCCACTTCGGCCGGAAGGTTCGGAAAGTAAATGGTGACACCGGTGGCGGCAATTGCCCCCGCCAGGAGTTGGCCCTCGGCGCCGATATTCCAAACGGCGATCTTGTAGGCAATGGATACCCCTAAACCGCACAGCAAAAGTGGGATTGTTTTGAGCAGAGTTTCTGTCAAGCCAAACCACGAGCCAAAGGCCCCTTGAAACATCTTGACCCATACCGCGCCGGGATCAGCCCCGCTTGCCAAAATCAAAAAGCTTGAAACGATAAGCGCCAGGGCAACCGAAACCAAGGTGGTCCACCAAGGGGCTGCTTTTCCCGAAGGGTCAATTTCGAAGCGAAAAGAAGAACGAAAGAGGCTCATGGTGTCTCCTGATGGTCCAACCCGGCCATCCACATGCCGATGAGGTGACGATCGGCTTGAGCGCGGGGCACTTCACCGGCGACTTTGCCGTTAAACAGCACAAGAATGCGGTCAGACATATCGAGCACTTCATCCAAATCTTCTGAAATTAACAAAACACTCTTGCCGGCGCTTCGTAAATCTTCTAGCAGATCATGGACGGCTTGGGTGGCACCCACGTCGAGGCCTTGTGTTGGGTGAACGGCGATCATCAGACGGGGGTTATGACGAATCTCTCGGGCAAGGAGGAGTTTTTGCTGGTTGCCGCCCGAGAGCTGTTGAACAGGTGTATCGAGGCTGGGCGTTCGGACCGCAAATTCGTCCACCAGCTCGCGCGACCAGATTCGGTTGTCCTTGAGGCGCAAAAAACCCCACCGGGAACGTTCCGGAAGGCGGTAGGATTTGAACAGCAAATTGTCGATGACGTTGAGACTTCCGGCTAGACCGCTTTTCATGCGGTTTTCGGGCACATGGGCCAAACCTGCTTCTATAAGTGATCTGACCGTGGCCGAACGTAGCTCCCTGCCCTGAAAAACGATATGGCCTTTCTTCCAGGGACGAAGGCCTGTCAAAACTTCGGCTAACTCTTTTTGTCCGTTGCCAGAGACGCCCGCGACCCCCACAATTTCGCCAGCGCGGACTTCAAGGTGAAATCCAGACAGCGAGCGACCTCCGTGATCGGCATGAACCTCAAGGTCGGTTACCGAAAGAATGACCTCGCCGGGGAGCTGGGCAACGCGTTCACGGGGCGGAGATAGCTGTTCGCCCACCATCATTTGTGCTAACTCTTTTTCGCTGGTTTGGGAGGCTGGTAGGGTGGTTACCATTCGCCCCTTGCGGAGGACGGAAATCCGATCGGCCACAGCCATCACTTCTTTGAGTTTGTGGGTGGTAATCAGAATGGTCTTGCCCTCTTGCTTTAGACGGCGCAACGTTTGAAAAAGATCATCGACTTCATTGGGAGTCAGAACCGAAGTTGGCTCATCCAGGATGACAAACCTAGCCCCCCGGTATAACGTTTTGACGATTTCTACACGCTGTTGCTCCCCCACGGCTAACAATTCTACGGGGGTATCAAGGGGAAAGCTCAAGCCTAAACGCTGGGCAAACGCGCCAATTTCAACGCGGCGCGCTTTTTTCCAGGCGGGGCCGTGCCAAAAAGGGCCTTTTTCTCCTAAGAGGATATTTTCGACAGCGGTTAAAGTAGGTACCAACCGAAAGTTCTGAAAAACCATGCCGATGCCCCGTTTGGCGGCTTCGAGGGGTGAGGTGAGACGAACCGGTTGGCCGTCGAGAAGAATCTCACCGGAGCTTGGCCTATACACACCCGAAAGTTGGCACATCAGGGTGCTCTTTCCCGCACCATTTTCGCCGAGTAAGGCATGGATTTCACCGGGAAGAGCCTCGAAATCGACGTGGTCGTTGGCGGTTACCGCTCCGAAAGTTTTGACAATTTGACGCATCTGCAGGGCAGGTAAGCGTTCCAAAGGCCCCTCCGTTCTTCACAAAGACGTTAGCTCTGTTATAGCACGGGTTTACAGCGAGGAAAAAGTCTACTTGTCGAGTTGAAGGAACTCCTCTAGAGTGGATGTATGGCGACTCAAAAAGACGTGGCCCAAAGGGCAGGTGTGTCATTCATTACCGTGTCTCGGGTCGTGAATGGTCTAGATAACGTTAAAGAAGAAACACGTCTTCGTGTCGAAGAAGCGATTCGAGAGCTTAGGTACCACCCAAACCATTTAGGAAGAGCACTCAACCAGGGTAAAACAGGAACCTGGGGCGTTGAGACTCCGATCAGTATCCGCTCACATTTTTGGGGGGAACAGTACCTGATTGCGATTCTCGATGGTATTGAACGGCGCTGTCGTGACACTCATCAGGATCTTATCCTTTCGACGGAGGCTAGTGAAAACCAGTCCAGCGATGTTCTACGACTTTATCGCCAGCGAAAGGTGGACGGCCTGGTTTTCATCGGCTTTCAACGAATCGCAAGCCATGTGATTGACGAGATTCGAGAAGACCAGATTCCTTGTGTTGTCATCGCAGAACGCCCTGACGACCCTTCGCTTTCGTGGGTTGATACCCAGAACTTCGAAGCGGGACGTGAAGCCGTAGGACGTTTGACCCAGGCCGGAAAGCACAAAATTGGGTTTGTGGTTCATGACCAGGCAGAACTTTACAATTTTAATGTGGATCAACGTTTGGCGGGTGGTTTGGCTGAACTCAACCGCCTAGGTGCCGATGAATCGCTCAGAAGTGTTTTTACGGTTAAAGACCTGGGCGAGGCCGAGGGTGAGGCATTTTTTCACCGTTGGCAAACCCTTGGAAGTAACCGCCCAGACGGCTTGGTTTTTGGCAACGATTTGTTGGCGATCGGGTTTACAAGAGCGGCCGTTGAGGCGGGAACCAAGATCCCAAAAGATGTGGCGTATCTTGGTTTCGACGCGCTCCCTCAAGGGCGGTGGGTTCGGCCGCAACTGGCCAGCTTTGCTCAGCCCTTTGGACAGATGGGCTACGAAGCAGTCAAACTTTTAGAAAAAAGATTTCAAAAGCAAGCGGAACCTCGGTTTTTAACCCTCCCGCTGACGTTTCAACCCGGAGATACTTTGCCAGAAAGCCAAGGGTTTTAAGAAAGGGAGAGAACGATTAAGCGTTCTGAAGCGCGTGTCAGGGCCGTGATAATTCCTCGAGTCTCGGCAGACTTGCGGCTTGGGGTTTGATCTAAGACCACGATGACTACGGGAAAACTCAGCCCTTGGGTTGCGCGCCAAGAAGAAATTTTTATTTCCCTCGATAGAGCTTTAATTAGTCTTTGCTCAAAGCGCCCTTGCTCGTCGCAGGGAATGATAAGAACGTCGTCAGGATGGTAACCCTGGCCTTCAACAAGCGTCCGCAGTTGAACCTCGCAGGTTTTCACAACCGTTTCGTCCGAAACGTTGAGAATTAACGGTGGGAGCAGGGCCTGGGGAGTTCCCGCTTGGGAAGGGAACTGACACCCGGCAGGTAACCATTGACCTGCATAGTCCAAGATCGCTTGGGAACAGCGAAAACTCTGCGTGAGCGTAAAAGAAGCCGCGCTTTCTGGGAATTCCATGGTGGTAGAAAAGTCACCTGACATCACCAAGCCATCGCGAGTCATAGCTCTCAACCTAGCTAGCTGTTCAACGGTGAGGTCTTGGGCTTCATCAATGAAAATCTTCGAGTAGACAGGTGAAGTGCTGGAATTTTCACCTTGGGCTAAAAAATCCTCGACACAGGTGGGGCTCGGGGAGGGTAGTTCACCCCAAGCCCGGGTCATTTGCTCAAAAAAGCTGACGAGAGGTTTGGTTGAAACCAAAAACGGATATTCACCGGGAGACCTTTCTTGAAGGTGATACCATGCGGCAAGAAGAACCAGCGATTTACCACTCCCCGCTGGACCTGTAAGAAAAAAGTCACCTCGGTGGTCAGCTGAAAGGTTTAGCGCCTGTTCCTGTTCAGCTGTTAGCGGTTTGAAGGTGATGTGTGTGCGTGACTCGCTTCGCGCATACTGTGAAAGCTCTTCGCCAACCTCCATGTACTCTTGATAGACTTGATATTCTGCCATCTGTTGACTGGCGAATTGTTGTGCCTGTTGTGCTTGCTCGACTTGGGAGCGCAGGTCTTGGATACGCTGTTCCAGCTCTTGGCGAGCCTGGGCGCTATCTCGCGATAACCGGGCCAAGGCTAGCTCGGCGAGGTCGAGTTCGTCCTTGAAGCGGTACCTCTCGGCATTGAGAAGGTTGAGTTCTTGGGCTAAGTCCAAGTAGTTGGTCAAGTCGGCTTCGTTTTGGGCTAACTGTTCTTGAAGGGCTGTGTTTCGTTTTATCAAAGCGGCGATTTCTTGATCGCGCTGTTCTTTTTGCGCCGAAGTCCTTTGTCGAAGCCTTTGGAGCGTTTGCGCCACAAGGTCCCGCGAGGAAAAGGCCGGATAGTGTTGGCAAAAAGTTTCAAACTGCAAAAGCGTCTCGTGAAAACGGCGCGTTTCCATCCGTACAAAATTGTGGCGTACAGCATTTGACCAGCTTCGGGAGCGGGCAAAGTCACGGACAAACTGGTCGTCAAGGTAGCGTCGCAGGCTGGGGTTTTGACCAAGAAGGCGACGAAGCAGTTCGGGGGCATCGACTACTGGGCCTTCGGAACTGTTGGTAGTGTAGGGCGTTCCCGTGGCTTGGCGCAAGATTTTCTCCCACAGGGCATGTAAAGCCAAAGCAATGAGACTTTCTTCGGCGTCCGCCAGCCCTGCCAATCGTTGCAAATCTTCGTCAAAATTCATGCGCACGTTCCGCCCTTAACGCTAATTGTTGTGCAAGCGCTAATCTTTGTGAAACCTTATCGGTAAGAAAACTGTAACATACGTCACGGGATTTTTCGATGCCCGGATTGCTTAGCGTTGGGGGCATTAGGTATGGTGAAAGAATGAAAGCAACAACGGTATGTCCCGGAGTTTGGCGGCTGTCGGCCGACCTCTCGGACCTTTTATTTGAAGGGCTT
>JAJXVP010000119.1 GCA_021782055.1 bacterium
GCCTTGGCACGGAATAACTCTTCGGTAGCCTCGCTGGGTCTTTCATCCAAACCCGAAACTAAGGCTATTGCCGCCGCTAAAATTTGGGCGGCCGTTTCTGCCGTTCCTTTTTTGGGAATCAAATCGGAAACGGTGGCTGGGGTTGGTTCTGCAAAGACAAACCGAAGCATACCAGGAGCTTCGTTCAAAAAGGTGAGCCGCTCACGAACCAACGGGGCCATCAGCTCAGCCTGGTGTGTTTCGGCTTCGGTGGGTGGTGTCGACGTGAGCCCCGCTTTAGACAATTCCCCGAGCAAGGAGGCCACCAACTCAGGCTCAGGAAAGCCTCGCAGATAGGTCGCATTAAAATGTTCAAGCTTTTTATAGTCAAAAACGCCTGGGGCTTTGTTGAGGCGGTCCAAGGAAAAAAGTTTTTCTAACTCTTTGAGGGTAAAGAACTCGCGATCACCGCCTGCGCTCCACCCAAGTAGGGCCAAATAGTTGACCAAGGCTGCCGGCAGGTAACCAGACTCTTTAAATTGGCGGACACTGGTGGCGCCATGACGCTTTGAGAGTTTTTGCCCATCGGAACCCAAAATTAGGGGCAGATGGACGTACTTAGGACGTGCCCAGCCCAGCGCGTCAAACAACTGAACGTGCAAAGGGGCGCTTGGAAGCCACTCCTGAGCCCGAAGGACATGCGTTGTTTGCATAAGGTGATCATCGGTAACGTGGGCCAAGTGATAGGTTGGGTAGCCGTCGGACTTTAAGAGCACGGGGTCGACAGGGAGATCGGCTCCCGCTTTTTCAATGCGCCCTAAGATCTCATCCTCAAAAACCACCGGAGCCTCAGTTTGAATAAAGCGGACAACATAGGGTATCCCGTCCTGTGCCAACTTTTGCGCTTCGTCAGGCGAAAGAGAGCGGCAACGGCGGTCATAGCCAGAGGGGAGCCGCTGTTGTTCCTGCCAAGTTCTTAGTTCGGTGAGGCGTTCGGGGGTGCAAAAACAGCGATAGGCGTGCCCCTCAGTGATCAGCCGTTCGGCAGTTTCATGGTAGAGATCCAATCGTTGACTTTGGACATAAGGCCCAAAGGGGCCGCCACGGTCGGGACCTTCATCCCACTCCAAGCCGGCCCAACGAAGGGTGTCGTACAGATCGTCGACCGCTTCGGGATTATAGCGGGTTTGGTCGGTATCTTCGATCCGCAAATAGAATTGCCCACCGCAAGCTCGGGCTAATAAATAGTTAAAAAGGGCGGTTCTTAAGCCACCAATGTGTTGTAAGCCAGTCGGCGACGGTGCGTATCGGACACGGACATTGTTCATGGGGGAATTATACTGGCGAGTACGGTGTCGTGCCAGCCCTAAAGCGATTGCTGCCACCATCGCCAAAACCAGCCACAGGCCGAACTCTGAAACAGGCAAAGATTGAATGCGGGACGCATCAGCCCACACCCCCATCAAAGGCGGCCACATCAGGGTACCTAGAGCGGCAAAAATCGACAGCAAACTGGCGACCTGCCCCGAGGAGGCCGGAAAGCGTTGCGAAGCTAGCGCGACAAAGGTTGGGTAAATCCCCGCTAGGGTTACCCCCAGCAATAAGACGGCCACGAGCGCCATCCCCGGACCGGGACTCAAAAGCCACAACAGCACTGCCGCTCCACTGGTGCCGATCGACACGCTCAAAAACTTGCCAAAACCCCAACGATCAGCCAAACCGCCTACAAAGAATCGCCCTAACGAAAAGGTAAACCAGAAGAGGCTAGTCACCAAATTGGGGTCAAGACCTTTACCGGCAGCTACCCAATAGGAGGGGAACCAGGCCCCCACACCCCACTCAACCCCGCAGTAGACCGAGAGTGCCACGGCGATCAGCCAGACGAGGGGTTTGCGGTAAACGCCAAACCGTACGGCAGAGGGTGCCGGGGGAGTAGCGGGTATTGGCATTTTTTTTATCATAAGCAATAACAGCAAGGGAACAACTGCTAAAAGAGCAAAAGCAACACGCCAATGGTCCTGAGCGGACCAGGCTGCCAAGGGGCCAGCGACTGCCCCGGCCCCAAAAAAGAAGTGCAATAGGTTCAGAGCCTTGCCTTTACCGTGCGAAGCGCCATCCATCGTGGAGGTGCTTATCCCTACATCCCAGAGCGACATCCCGACCCCAATGGCCATATTCCCCACCAAGAGGACTTCAAGGGAAGGGGCCGCCGCCGACAGTGCCAACCCGACGGCAAAAACAAGGGAGCCCACACTAAGCACCCAGCGCACCCCTTGCCGGTGAACGAGCCAGCCTGCTAAAAGCAAAACAGCGATACTGCCGGTCGACTGAGCCGAGAACAGCAACCCTGCGGCGCCATAGCCCAAAGTCAGGTCGTGACGGATAAAGGGAATGAGCGGACCTATCATTCCGCCAATGACGCCTAAGAGAAAGAACCCTGCATACTGAAAAACTCGCAACACGGTTTTAGCCTTGCCGATAGTCAGACAAAAACTCTTCTAACCCATCCAAAGCGGCTTTGAGGTCTTCGAGGTTGGGCAAAAAAACAATGCGGAAGTGATCGGGGTGAGGCCAGTTGAAACCCTTTCCCTGCACCAAAAGCACTCGCTTTGCCAAGAGAAAATCGTAGATGAATTTTTGATCATCGTGAATGCCAAAGCGTTCATCCAGGCGGGGGAACAGGTACAAAGCCCCTTGGGGCTTAACGCACGAGACGCCGGGAATAGCGTTGAGGCGTTGCCAGGCGTAGGTACGCTGTTCGTACAAACGGCCGCCGGGCTTGGTTAAATCAAAAATACTCTGATACCCACCCAAAGAGGTTTGAATGGCGTACTGGGCCGGAACATTTGAACACATTCGCATATTCGCTAGCAGGTCGAGCCCCTCGCGATAACCGGCAGCTAACTTTTTGGGACCAGAAAGGTACATCCAACCCGAACGAAACCCTGCGGCGCGGTAGGCCTTCGAGAGGCCGTTAAACGTCACCACCAACAGGTCGTCGGCGAGGCTGGCGGTCGCGGTATGAGTCACACCGTCATAAAGAATCTTGTCATAAATCTCGTCCGAGAAAACGATGAGGTTATGCCGACGGGCCACGTCGAGAATTTGTTCCAACACTTCGTGCGAATAAACCGCCCCCGTCGGATTGTTGGGGTTGATGATGACCACCCCGCGTGTTCTCGAGGTGATTTTTGCTTCGAGGTCTTTTAAATCGGGCATCCATGCTGAGGCTTCATCACACAAATAGTGCACAGGTTTTCCACCAGCCAGGGTCGCAGCGGCTGTCCACAGCGGGTAATCCGGTGAGGGGATTAAAATTTCATCCCCAGAGTCGAGAAGACCCTGCATCGCAATCTGAATGAGCTCACTAACCCCATTGCCTATCCAAATGTCGTCGATTTCGACACCCCTGACGCCTTTTTCTTGCGAATATTGCATCACGGCTTTACGAGCGGCAAAAATCCCTTTGGAATCCGAGTAACCTTGAGCATTGTTGAGATTGACAATAACGTCGCGCACTACCTCTTCGGGCGCGTTAAAACCAAACGTCGCAGGATTTCCTGTATGGAGCTTTAAGATTCGGTAACCTTCGGCTTCCATCTTCATGGCTTTGACCAAGGCCGCACCACGGATGTCGTACAAAACGTTATCGAGCTTATGCGACTTGTGCACAGGGTTCATGATCAAGACTCCTTAAAAAGGATGCAGTCAATTTCAAGGCGAACATCACGAGGAAGCCGAGAAACTTCAACAGTGGTGCGCGCTGGTTTTCCGGTAAAGTATTCCTCGTAGATTTTATTAACCTCGGCAAAATCGTCCATCGACGATAGAAACAACCCCACCCTCACCGCATCGTCTAAGGTACAGCCAGCAGCCAACGCTACCGCCTTAAGATTTTCTAGGGCCTGACGGGCTTGTCCAGCCAGGCTATCGGGAGCTTTCATGGTTACGGGGTCTAAGGGCATTTGGCCAGAACAAAACACGAAGCCCCCTGCCGCGACCGCCTGCGAATACGGGCCAATTGCCCGTGGGGCTTGCTCGGTGTGGATAGGTTGTTTCATTCAGTGCCTCCTGAGGGAAAATCGGCGAGCCAAGCTCTGGCGTCTTGGATCATTTTGTTTAAAAAAAGGACAAGGACAACGCGTTCTTTGAGGTGCTCGATTGTCCGGTGCCATTCGGTTTCGGTTAGGCGATCTTTTAAGTGGCGGGCTAACGGGTCTAAGACACGCGGTACCTCGTCATCACGCTCACGCAAGTTATTGAGCAAATAGAGTGACAACAGTTGAAGCACGGGGTCACGAGCGTCCTCAATCACAACGTAAAGGGTCTCTTTAGCTTTTATCCAGTCTTTTTCAAGCAACAGCGCAAAGGCAAGGGACCAGCGCCACCATCCGGCATCACGGGCTCTAGGCTGCGCCTGAAGGAGTGGCGTCAAAAACTCAAGAATTTCTTGAGCTTTTCCGCCTAAAATCGCCGGCAACGCCAAAAGCAGGGCCAACGAAGGTAACGCCTTGGGCTTTTTTGTAGCAAAAAGTCGACGAAGAGTCTCTATCTCTTGTGGCTTTTGACGAATCAAGCAAGCGTTCGCATAAAGTTTTGCTTGGTGAACGCTCAACATTCCCCGACGCTGGAGTTTTGCTTGCAAAAAGCTAATCAGACCGTCCCAATCCTCACGCTCCAAAAGCTGAAAAAGCTTTCCGTGAGTCACAAAGTAAATATCAATACCGGCCATGACCGCTAAAAACAAAGCCGCCACGATCCAATTTTGCGCCCAAAACTGGCCTAAGACTTTAAAGCCCAAAAGAGGTAGGGGCATAAAAAACAACAAGAGGAACGACAGCCCTAAGACAGCGTTGAACAAAATAAACAGGAATTTGAACCGCATGGCCCTTCTCCCTCCTGACAAAGCCTTTTCTGGACTTGCCTGATCGGGAATCAGTGTAGATAATTGTCAGATGAGGGTCAACGGATAAGATCATGAAAGAATTTTCAGTTACTTCGCTTAGGCCTAACACTCTGTTGGGCTCGTCTCTGTATTTAGACGAGAGCTTTATTCTGCTCACGCCAGAGACCCCGGTTACCGACACCCTCCTTAAGCGGCTAACCGCCTGGAAAATAGGCGAGGTCTATCTAGAAGATTCGGCCCCTGCGCCAGAAGTCTTTCAAGCCGAAGTTGTGACCGAAGGAGTGACAGCCTCTGAAGATGAACCCGCCAAGGACGCAACACAAAAGTTTTACACGGGCCTACTGGAATTCACTCACCGCTTATATGACACCTTTGTAAAGCGTGCCATCATTCCTATCGAGCCCTTAACAGAACAGGTGAAGAACCTGATGGCACAGTTCAAAGAAAATCGTCGCTACCTCTTACGGCTCGGAGAGCTCGACCGAAGTGGTTTTTCGTATAATGTTAGCCACTCGGTCAATGTCGCTATTTTATCCGTGGCCATCGGCGATGCCTTAAAACTCCCGTCGCACAAGATGATTGAATTGGGCATTGCGGGGCTTCTTCATGAAATTGGTATGCTCAAGTTACCTGACACGTTTCAGAATGCTCATCGCTCGCTTACCGATGCCGAACGGCAAGCACTTAAAGCACACCCCATTTTAGGCTACCGGATTTTAAAGGACCTGGGGTTTAGTCCCAATATCACCATGGCTGTTTTGGAACACCATGAAAAAGAAGATGGCACGGGATACCCTCAGGGTTTGACCGGCGATAAAATCGCGATGACAGCCAAGATTTTGTCCGTCGCGAGTGCCTATGACGCGCAAATCTCCGCTCGCCCCTACCGCAATGCTCGCACGGGCCACGCTAGCTTACTCGACCTTTTAAAAGATATTCGCAAAACCTACGATGACCAAATCCTCAAACGGTTAGTCTTCGCCCTTAGCCTGTACCCTCTGGGCTCGGTTGTGGTGTTAAAAAATGGTGCTTTAGGACTTGTCTATGATACTGACCCCACCGATCCCAAACATCCTATGATCAAAATTCTAACCGATGAGCGGCGCCTCCCCGTTGACCCTTATGCTGTCCATCTGGCGGATCGACCGGAGTGGGATATTTTAAAGGTGCTTGATGCTGATGAAGTTCGGCGGCTTCGCGCCGATAAGATAATACCAGCATCTTAAAAATACCATTTCTTTGACTTGGTATGACGAGGGAACTTTGAAACCACACGCCAGTCTTGACCACGTCGCCTCGGGGCGGGAACAGTTAGAACTTCTTCTTCGCCGTGTCGTGAAAGCACCCAATCCCTATCTACGCTCTCAAGCCTTGTTAGAGATCTCGCGAGCGTTAGTTCATCCGCGGGAACTGTTGGCGGCCGGCGTACTTTCTGAACATGACCCGTTAGTTCAACAGGCGCTCAACGTTGCGGATGCCTGGGAAGCCGTAACCAACGGTATGCCTGAAGCCTCTTTACTCGAGGAGCTTGATCGTATTCCTCCGGAGTCCCCCTTCCGTCCCTGGCGTGAAGCAGTCCTCGCCATCTACTTTTTTTATGAGGATTTAGAAGAAGCCAGCCGCCACCATTTGTCCTTGATTCCCTCGGACACCCCACTTTTTCACTTAAAAAACGCTCTTGAAACGCTTTTTTCTGGCGGGGAGGCCTCAGGGCCAACAAGAGCTTTAACACAAAAAGTTCTCAAAGTAGATTCCCGCGCGCAAGACACCTGGCAAATGCTGGTAGACGCCTGGGACACCGGTCTAGAAGATGCGTTTTTTTCGGCCTGGGAGCGGCTTGCGGACCTGCTTCGGGGAAGCGAGACGCTAGAAGCTCTCACGGTCGGCTTGTGGGGGGAACTCGCCTGGCAAGATTTTGATGACCGAGGATTTTTAGAGCTTACCGTTCGCCATTTTGGTGAACCCACCGCATACCGCTTAGCAGCGCTGGGCAGTTTTGCCTGGGACCCTGAGGGTGCACTCCTTTGGTGGGGACACTTCTTAATCGTTGCGGCGCGCGAAAAGGCTTTGACTGCCCCCGAAATTGACGTGGCCTTAGAAGTTTTTCAAGACTGGATCGAAGCGGTGGCAGATTTTCAAGCCGAACAAGGCCGCGTAGACGGTTGGGAAAAAGAATGGCGCTACTTAGCTCAGGCGTGGAATTCCGAAACTCAGCGTGCCCCCTGGCCAGAACAGTGGTCGCAAGCGCTTCACCCGGAAAAACCTGTTCCACGACCTAAGCCTAGGGTTGTCTCTGATCAGTTGGAACTATTTTCGTTTACACAAGCTGAAGGAGCCCACTAATGACAAAATACCGAAAAGTTCTCGAGGAAATTTTACAAGGTACGGCGACTGACACCATAAGACGGCAACTCTTAGGCCCTAGGCCGCAGAACCCCCACACTGAAATTACAGCACACCTACCTCGTAAAAAACGCTTTGTGGGGCCCGCTCCCTGGTACGACGTTCTTAAACAGCGGCAATAGACGACAAGTAGGTTAAAAAAAAGGACCCGAACGGGTCCTTTTTTATTACTCAAACTTTTCGAGCAGACCTTAGGTAAAACTTAGGCTTGCTCTAAACCATCTTCGGGAGGAAGAGCTTTCTTCTCTTTTTCTTTCGGAGGTTTTCCGCCCGAGATCGAAACCATCAACGGTGCGGCGATAAAGATCGACGAGTAGGTACCAATCACGACACCCACAATTAACGCAAAAGCAAAATCTTTAATTTGCGAATGGGTTGTAAACACCGCCGTCATGACATCGCTGAAGTTGGTAGCAGTCATCAAACCGGGAGAGGTGGCCACATACAAAACCACGGCCGACATCAAAACGGTAAGAGAAGACACCAAGGTTCGGCTTAAGGTCTGTGTGATCGACATATCAATGAGGTCAAACATGTTACTTGTCTTTTGAAGCCGAATATTTTCACGAATACGGTCAAAGACTACTATCGTGTCGTTCAACGAGTAACCGATGATGGTTAGCACAACGGCTATGGTCGTTGTTGAAACCTCCAACTGCAACGTACCAATCAGTCCCACGATGAAAATCGGGTCGTGAATAAGCGCGATAATGGCAGCCA
>JAJXVP010000120.1 GCA_021782055.1 bacterium
CGACAAGCTCTAAAGAGTCTAAGAACAGGGGCGCTTTTTCAAAGGAAGCTTCTGGGTCCCACGTCGGTTCAACCCAACCGTGCCGCAGACGTTTGAGCTCTGTGAGTAAAAAATCCCTGGCGTACCTCAGCGCCCCCGACATTTTAGATCCGTTTGACAAAGATAAAGAAATCAGAGCCAGCAACGGCTTTCATCATGTGAACCTTGACCTTGGTTGGTTTCATGTTGTAGTCAAACGTGTATTCAAAAAGGGTGTCGAGCTTGCCCGATTTTACCCCATCTTGAAACTTTCCAAAGAACTCGGGGCGGTTGGTGCAGGGGGCCACCTCTTTAAAGAAGTTCTTGCCCAAAACGGCCTTGGGGTCGCGTCCCGTAATGGCCCCCTCAACCGCATTGTACTGCAAAATGGTGCCGTTAGCGTCGACTTTGACGGCCCCGAAGGCCAGCTTGTCGACATCGGCATTACCCATCTTCGACAGCACGTTGGCCAGATCGTTAGACTCAAAGCTTAGGACTTCCATGTTAACCTCCTTGGTTCCTAAATACCTTATTTCTTCTTAAGCCCAAACCTGAAAGCGGGGCGAGCCAAGTTCGGCCGAAGGGGGTCCCCACAAATATCCCTGGGCCAAAGCGGCACCCTCTTGGGTGACAAAGGCCAGCTCCTCGGGCGTTTCTACCCCTTCTGCCAAGAGCTGGATGCCGTTCTCATGCGCAATGGTGGCTAACGCCCGAAAGACCGACTGTTTGACGGGGTCGCGCTCGATGTGGCGAATAATTTCTAGGTCGATCTTGATGATGTCAGGTCGAATTTGTACCAGGCGGTTGAGCGAGGAATACCCGCTCCCCACGTCGTCGAGGGCAATCTGAAAGCCGTTTTTTCGATAAAAGGTGAGGATTTTCTCCAGGTGATTCCAGTCATCCACCTCTTCAGTTTCGATCACCTCAAAAACCACACGCTCAGGAGTAATGCCCAGCTGACGTGCCAGACCTACGGTACTTTCCAGACAAAAAACCGGGTCGTAGATGGCGGTAGGAACGAAGTTGATAAAAAGCTTGGTTTGTGAAGGGAACCCAGCGGCGGTTTTTAAGGCGCTTTGGCGGGCTTGACGGTCTAAATTGAACAACAACCGGTTTTCTTGGGCGGCACCGAACAGTCGCGAAGGGGGAATCAACGCCCCGTGTTCATCTTGCCCGCGAATCAGGCACTCATAGCCGAACAGCGTCTGCTGTGACAAATCCCAAATGGGGTGAAAATGACTTACCAGTCGGTTGTGGGTCAGAATATCGGTTAGAAACCTCGCCTCGGTCAAAGCTTCCCAACTCGCGAGGGTTCGAATTTCGACCTCGGGACTAAGAGCAAAACTTGAACCTGGGGTAAACAGGAGCATCGTGTCTTGCTTTTCGAGTTTGGTCCAGGCCGCGAACTTCAAAAGCTCGTCTAAAAACTCGCCAAAGGAGGTTATCGAAAAAGCCTGGTCAATCGAGGTAACCTCAGCGTGGGTCGCCCCCAGTGCTTGTTCAACCTTGGCCTTGAGCAGGGGCCGAGGCGCCTGGAGAAAAACAGTTCCCGGTCCCGAAGGAACCGAGGGGCAAAGTTCGCACTGGGAACACGACATGTTACAAATAATAAGCGCGATTGAGGGGCTCGGCAAATTTGTTGAGTAAATTGCTCACTTGACGGAAGCCAAAAATATCAATATTTTTTGAATTGATCTTTGGGGCGGGGTGACTAAAAAGCTTGCTTTTGAGAATTCCCCACCGGCGGTACAGCCCGCTACTCGGCTTGCGGAAGCCGATTGAACCGGTGTAATTCCGGTGCCGACGGTAAAGTCCGGATGGGAAAAGATCACCGGTTTATGGCCGGTAAAATCCGCGCCGTGCTCGCAGTTGGCAGAGCCGCACAGGGTTCTCCTGTGCCCTTTTCCCGACGGAACCCGCCCCGGGGCTTCCGATGAACTCACAAGAATTATTTCATGAAGCCTGGCGTCTTGCCCGAGAAGTTCCCGCTTCCACCTTGCCGAACCCTCCCGTAGGGGCCGTTTTGGTGAAAGAGGGGCGTATTTTAGCCTCGGGTGCGCACCGTGGACCTGGTCAACCTCACGCCGAAATTGTCGCCCTCGAAGAGGCCAAGCGTCGAGGGATAGACGTGCGCGGCGCTGTTTTGTTCTGCACCCTCGAACCTTGCTGTCATACCAGCCCGGGAAAACGCACCCCTCCCTGCGTTCCTCGCTTAATTAGCGAGGGAATCAAAGAGGTTTGGATCGGCTGTGCCGACCCTAACCCCGAAGTGGCCGGTCAAGGGGCAGCCCAGCTGTTGCAAGCAGGAATAGCCGTGCACTGGGCACCCGACCAGGCCCCCTATCAAGATTTAATTCGTGAATTCCAGGTGGGTATTTTAGAGCACCGCAGTTGGGTTACTTTGAAATGGGCCCAAACTTTGGATGGTTACGCGGCGGCACCTGACGGAAGTTCCCAATGGATTACGGGGCTTGAGGCCCGTACCGAGGCCCACCGCCTGCGTGCCCGTTGTCAGGCGGTGTTGGTGGGGGCCGGAACCCTACGACGCGATAACCCGTCGCTAACGGTTCGCCATGTAGAGGGTCAGCAACCTGCCCGTTTGATTTGGGCTGGACAACAGCCTTTACCCGAAACCGCCCAGGTGTTTACCGATGAGTGGCGCGACCGAACGTGGGTTTTGGCTCAGCCGGGAACGACTGCCTGGGATCAAGCCACAAGGTTAACGCCTGGTCGTCGTTTAGCCGCAGCGACGCCTGCCGAGGTTGTGCGGGTCCTTTATGAAGTGGGTCTGGGTTCTGTCCTGGTCGAAGGGGGCCCCAAAATTCTTACAGCCTTTTTTTCGCAAGGGGTTTGGGATTCTTTGGCTGTCTTTCAGGCACCCAAGCTGTTGGGTTCCGGTCAAAAAGCCCTGGTGGGTACCGCTGTGTCGATGGCGGACGCTCGTGAGCTAAGGGTGAGGCAAGTCTCCCGTTTAGGCTTTGACCTGTTGTGGGAGCTAGAAAGACAAGGGGAGGGGAACGATGTTCACGGGACTGATTGAAGAAGTGGGGCGCGTGGCCGCACGCCGGGCCTTGGCTCAGGGGGTTCGGTTACGAATCACCGCTCCGCGACTTGCCTCGGGAACAACCCTGGGTGCCTCAATCTCGGTACAGGGCGCTTGCCAAACCGTGGTTGCCCTTGGCCAGGATTGGTTTGAAGTCGATGCTGTGGGGGCTACTCTGGCAAAAACGACCCTGGGCAACCTAGGGGTGGGCGCTAGCCTGAATTTGGAACGGGCGTTACGGGCGGATCAGCGCCTCGACGGTCACCTGGTAGCCGGGCATGTTCAAGGAGTGGGAACCGTAAAACGCTTTAATCCCGTGGGTGACGCGTGGCTTCTTGAGGTAGAACTGCCTCGTGAGCTACGGCGTTACGCTCTGAGCGAAGGGAGCATTGCTTTGGACGGGGTGAGCCTGACCATTGCCGGGGTTACACCCTTGGGGGTAACCGTATCGGTGATTCCCCATACTCGTGCTGAAACGACGTTAAAAAATCTGAAACCGGCGAGCCGGGTTAATGTTGAAACCGATGGGGCTGTCAGAGCCGCCTTTGCGGCTAGCGAACCTTCGGGCTTGACCTGGGACGACTTAAATTCTTGGGGGTATTCATGAACAACGCCACCATTCCCGAGGCGCTTGACCAGCTCCGACGGGGCGGCATCATCATCGTCTCGGACGATGACGACCGCGAAAACGAAGGCGACTTTATTTTGTCGGCAGAATTGGCGACACCGCAGACCATCAACTTTCTTGCCGCCGAGGGGCGGGGCTTAATTTGCGTTGCCCTGCCGCCGGATCGCGCACGCGCTCTGGATTTGTCGATCCCTCAACGGGCTAACGCCCTGCACGGAACCGGATTTACCGAGAGTGTCGATTTAGCGGCTCTCCCCGGCACGGGAATCTCGGCCTCGGACCGTTGTGAAACGATTCAAGCCTTGGCCTCACCGTTAACCAAGCCTGACGATTTGGCACGCCCGGGTCATGTGTTTCCGCTGATTGCCAAGCCCGCCGGGGTTTTGGAGCGTCGAGGCCACACTGAGGCAACGGTTGACTTGTGCCGGTTGGCCGGTTTACAGCCCGTGGGTGTCTTGTGTGAGATCATGAACCCCGATGGTAGCATGGCCCGTAGACCTGAGCTAGAAAAGATTGCCCAGCGGCACGGCTTTCCCCTCATTACTGTCGAACAACTGGCCCAGTATAGGCGCCTTCATGAAGCCCAGGCCCGAGAAACTTCCCGGGCCCTTTTACCGACCAAATGGGGAGACTTTACCCTGCATTACTTTGCCACCACCGATGGCGAAGTTTTGACTCTGACGCCCGGGCCTTTGGCTGACGCCCTACCCAAGGTCAAACCTCTGGTTCGTCTACATTCGGAATGCTTGACCGGCGAGGCCTTTGGTAGTCTTCGTTGCGACTGTGGTCCGCAACTGGACAAAGCCTTAGAACGTATCGCCGATGAAAAGCATGGGGCTGTGATTTACTTACGGCAGGAGGGGCGAGGTATCGGTCTTGAGGCCAAGGTCAAAGCCTATGCCCTTCAAGATCAAGGCCTGGACACCTACGAGGCTAACACCTCTCAGGGGCTCCCGGCGGACGCTCGTACTTACGACGCCGCCGCCGCTATCTTGCGCTCTTGGGGCTGGACGAGTATTCGGTTGCTGACCAACAACCCGTTAAAGGTTGAGGCTTTACGCCGACATGGCTTAGAAGTTGAAGTGGTGCCCATTGCTGTCGGGGCCAATAGTAAGAACCAAGCGTATTTGCAAACCAAAAAAGAGCGGTTCGGGCACTGGTTGGAACCAGGCGCCGCGAAGGAGAAAGCATGAAAGTTTTTGAAGGGAAGTATGAGGGCAAGGGCCGCAAAGTGGCTATCGTTGCCAGCCGTTTTAACGATCTGGTCACGGGGCACCTTGTCGAAGGTGCGCAAGATGCCCTCGTGCGGCATGGGGTTGCCGATGATGATTTGACCTTGGTCAAGGTTCCTGGCGCGTTTGAGATTCCGCTTGTGGCGGGAAAGCTGGCACGAAGCGGCCGCTATGACGCCGTTATCGCTTTGGGGGCGGTCATTCGCGGTTCAACCCCGCACTTTGATTATGTCGCCGCCGAGGTCTCGAAGGGAATCGCCCATGAAAGCCTCGCCAGCGGGGTGCCCATCGCCTTTGGGGTGCTGACCACCGACACGATCGAACAAGCCTTGGAACGCGCGGGACTGAAAGCGGGTAATAAAGGTTGGGACGCGGCCATGACTGTTTTGGAACTGATGGATTTACTGCCTCGTTTGAGCTAAACTGATGGCATGAACCCGTCCTATTTTCTGGTTTATGCCAGTACGGCCGTCCGGGATTTTTCAGAAGAGGAACTCTTAGCTCTTCTGGAAGAAGCCCGGAGGTTTAACGCTGCTCAAGGTATTACCGGAATTCTTTTGTATTTGCCTCGTACCTTTGTGCAGGTCCTTGAGGGTCGGCAGGAGGTCCTTCAGGAACTCTATGAAAAAATCACCCACGATCCTCGGCATAAGAACTGCGAAGTCATTGTCCAAGGGGCCCGGCTTTGCCGAAGGTTTTCGTCCTGTACTATGGCTTTTCGCAATTTGAGCGGCCTGACCCCGCAAGAAGTTCCTGGGTTTTCTAGCGTTTTGGACAAGCCCCTCACCTGGTCGGAGCTTCTTGCCGAGCGTGACCCCCTCTTAAGGCTAGTATATTCGTTCGCCGTTCCTACCGATGGCTTAGAGGAATTCCCCAAAGCCCTGTAGCCCCTCAGTGGCTGATTCCATTACAATAGCTCCATGGACGCTCATGGTCTGACAAAGATTCGTCGTTTGCTTGATATGGTGATACCGTTTCGATTTTTACCCCCTGACCGAAAAGATCGTTTAGCAAACGAATGGCAGGAGCGAACTCTGGGCCCTTTTGAAGTGATTTTTTCGGCCGGTGAGACCTCTCAGGAAATTTGGCTTTTAGAGGATGGCCAGGTCGAGTTAACTTATGCAGAGAGGTCCTATATTCGACCAGCCAACCTGGTTCGGCCTGGTCACTACTTTGGGGAACGCGCCGCTTTGTTAAAGCAAGTCCGAACCCATGGCGCGAGGGCGGTTGCCGCCAGCCGGGCTTGGTTCCTTTCTGCTGAAAAATTTTTGGCTCTTATTGCCGACTTCCCGGTGTTCGCGCAGGCCTTTGGCTCCATTCTTCGCGATAAGCATGGCGTTTTTCTGCCACTAGAAAACTTTTCGCACGAAGTGGCGCGCAGTTTAGATCAGGGCTACTTTCGGATGGATCGTTTAGTCGAAATGTACCGCGACTTGGCTCCCGCCATGCATGTTCACCTCAACGACCCTCATCGCATCGACGTGGACGCTCTGGCTTATGTGGTACGCCGCCTGCCCGAAAACGTCACACGCACTCTGGCGTGGTTTTTTACCGACGACATTCCTGCTCTGTACGCCGAGCCCTCCCGCCTCTTTCCCGTCATGACCACAGCGGCTCGCCGCCGTAGTGTCTGGGAAATGTTGCCGGGAAAAAATATGGTTCTGCTCAGGACTGGCCTTTCGGACATCCTCGACTTCTTAACGTGCCTCTGCGTCTTTTCTTTGGAATCCCACAAGATTCGACGCCGCTTTTATGACCCTGCGCTCTTGTTACGGCTTTCGGCGTGTCGAGGTGCCGAGACTCAGGGCCTTTGTGACGGTCCGGAGGCGCTTGCTGAGTTTCCTCTCACGGCCGAAGAACGGTCGGGCTTGGTGAACCTCTGGGGTGAAAAAACTCTTAGCCGTCTGTACGAACTGGTGCTTCATCACGAAGATTGGCAATTGGTCGTAGAAAGGCAGGTGAATAACTACAATAGCCGGCGGACAGAAAAATGGACGAATTTGGTGGCGACGGCGGTGCGCGAGTTGACGGGGAGTGACCCCTGGGATTTGCCAGCCGAATGGAAGGTTCACCTGATTTCGAGCAACACCCATTCGGTTACCAATTGTTTGTCACCCTTTCCCCGCCTTCATCTAGATGAAATCTTAGCTTGGGCAGAAGCTCATCAACTGGTCAACGAGGCTTGGGCCGACGAACAGGACTTGCTGTATGTGCTTTCGGCCGCTTGGGTAAAAGCTGATCCTCAACGAAATCCCACGCGAACTCAGGAACGGTCCTGGGGTCTTTTGCGGCTCGAAGACGAAGCCTCGACCGGTATTGCCGTTCAGCTGATCGATTCCTCCCGCCTATCGCCTCTTGTTGACGACAAGTTAGAAAAGATCAAACCTTGCCAACTGCTTGTGAATATTGACTATGCTTTTGGCGTTCAAGCCGAAGAAATCATTCGTAGCCTGATCTCGATCTTTCCGAATCGCGTGTCCAGTATCAATGTGCTCGGAAAAGCAGGTTCGTTGTCAGGGCAGAGAGGGGATTTGTTGATTCCCAACGCTTTTATTCTGCAAGCCGACGACAGCTTTTACCCTTTAAATAACCCGGTCAGCGAAGAACGGCTTCGTCAGTATGCTCCTGCCAGCCGAATCGTTCAGGGCCCCCTCCTCACCGTCGAGGGCACCTTGTTACAAAATCGTGCCTTGCTGAATTTTTACCGAAATATTTGGAAGTGTATTGGCCTCGAGATGGAAGGCGTTCACTATGCCCGAGCGGTGACCGAGGCACGGCAACTAGGCGTCCTGGCACCAGACAGCCCGGCACGGTACTACTACTACGTCTCGGACGTGCCGCTTGAGGCCGGTCAACAGCTGTCACAGCCCTTGTCACCGTGGGAAGGTGTTCCGCCGCTCTACGCCATTACGCGCGAAGTGCTCAATCAAATTCTTTCTTGACCACAACTT
>JAJXVP010000009.1 GCA_021782055.1 bacterium
CGTGCATCCCGAAGATATGAACCAGCTTAAGCAGGGAATCCAAAGCTGTATTTCAGGGCAAAGTCCTGTACTTTCGACCTACTTCCGCATGAAAAACCGATCGGAAGAATTCTTGTGGATGATGGTTCGAGCGGTTGGTGATTTTGACGATAACGGTAAGTGTTTTGCCTTGGCAGGGTCTTTGACCAATATCACTGCTCACATGAAAGTTCTTGAAACCCTAACGAAAGACAAGGCTATTCTGTCACGGTACTTTTCTGGTGACCTGTTGGCTCAGCTTCTACAAACAGGCAACTCACGACTGAGAGAAACCACAGGCAAGGCGGCGATCCTCCAAATCAAAGTTCTTGGAATTCAGAACCTTTGGTTGAGTTTGGGTGCGGCAGCCTACGGTGAATTTCTCAACGAGTTACTGACCGACCTTATGGACTTGGTCTACGGGCACAAAGGAAGCGTTAATAAAATTCTGGGCGATACCCTCCTGGTTAGTTTTGGATGTCCACTTTCTGACGAAAACGATTTAGAGCGTGCGGTCGAATGTGCTCGTGAGCTGTTGGGGTATCGGCAAACCTTTAACGATGTGCGCCCGGACTTTTTGCCAAAAGGCCTCAGTTTGGCCATTGGTCTAGCCTGGGGTGATGTCTTTTCAGCAACTTTAGGGAGTGTTCACCGACTCGAATACACCCTCGTGGGCCGACCTGTACACCGTGCATCGCTACTCCAGCAATTAGCAGAACGAGAGGACCTCTCGCTTTTGATCGATCAGAGCGTATACGCGTTCTTTCCCCTGCGCTTTCCGTTTGTCCGAGCGCCAGGGGAGTTGTGGACGCTAACAGTGTAAAAAAAGATGGGAGTCTACTGCACCTGAATTTTAAGTGTAAAAATAGGCGCAGCTAGCCCTGATTTGATGAATTGACTAAGTTCCGAGGTTTCCTCCGGGGACCGGTCTCTGCTTTCCGAAGAAGAAACGACGGACGGTTGAGATACTGTAAGACTCTGACTGGCCGAAGAAAACTCGCCTTGGGATACTTCCTGCGACATCCCCAGACCATTTGATAAATCCGCTTGACCGTGCTCAACGAAAAGATTGCTTCCATCAAAGACATAGGCAGAGTTATGAGCTGTCACCGTAGCCGTGGGACTGGAGACAATCAAAGTGTTGCCAAGTTGTTGATTCGGTTTAACTTCGGCATGAATGTTTCCCCCGGACAAAAAAAGCTCAATGTTCACACTGTTTTTTTGGGTATCAATTTCTTGTATGGTCAGTTGGGTTAAAGGCTGAAGTTTTACAACTGATCCTGAAAAGGTGATTTCTGCACGGGAATGGAATCCCGTTGAAACTACCGCCCCAGCAGGTAAGGAACCACCCTGAGTAGCCCGCGTCCAATTTTGGCCAGACAACCTGTACTCCACATCACCGCCAAGCAATTTAAGCGAAACCTCGTTCGCCGCGAGAGAAGTAACGCCGACAAGGAACGTGCAAACAATGAAAAGAAGAAGTTTCATTTTTTATGTCCTCAAATCTTAAGATTGACTGAAAGGGCTGCAAGCCACTCCCAATGAGAATCTGTGAAGGCTAAACTATAAGGAAGAAATCCTGCCAAGTTGGTAGCAAAGCTCCATTCGCTCGTGGGGTTCCAGGAACCAAACAGTGAGGCTTCACTTCCTAAGTACGGCTGCATATAGGCTGCGTTCAGATAGGGTACGTAAGGTTGATAGATAGCATCAGAAACCGCACTGCTAGAGTTTTGGTTTTGTTCGGTAGTTTGGAACAAGGCACCAAGTTTAACCCCACAGCTCATATGGGTCAAAGGCTGGCTAGAAATCCCTAAGCTGACCTTCGCTATGTTCCACAAGGTCAGAGAAGTCAGTACATCGGAAGGCCCCGACAGTGTGATGGGCAAAAATCCATCACCTGCACCCGGCGTGAGCCGAGTGGTATAAATACCGTCTGTAAAAAGTTGCCACTGTGATGGAAATTGCCACGAAGCATGAAAACCTGCCAATGCCGACAAAGAAGTACTGAGTGGTCCTATGAGAGCAGAACCTGTGACATAAAACCTATAGGTGAGTCGATCGACAGGACCAGTTAACTCCAAAGTCAGGTAGGTCGTGTGAAGAGTCCCTGCGCCACCAAGATCATATTGGCCCAGAAGTTCGGCTGAAAAATTTTGATGCAGAAAAATCTGCGATACTGAATAGTCTAAGAGACCGATGAGTCTTTGTGATGTTGGTTGAAAGAGAAAGGGGTTACCAAAGGTATAATAGATCATCTCGTTGAGATAATCTTGCGAAGACATCGTAATTTGACTGTTTGGAATTCCAACGAGTCCTGTGTAGTATCCTTGAAGCGAAAAATGTTGCCTTCCGGTATACCAACCCAGACCCACGCCATCAAGGCGCGAATTGAGAATCTTGCCCGTAAGGTCTTGTTTTAACCGCCTCCCTGCAAACCAGTCAATTACGCCGGCCTGGGGTAAGGGGATGACTCCTTGAAAAGAGAATTGAAGCACATCTCCGGTGATATAGGGGTCTGGTAAAGTGGGGGGGAGATAAGGATTATGTTCGGTGGAAAGTAAAGAAGTGCCTAGCACGGCCTGAAAAGAGGCTTGTGGGCCTAAGGGCGTTGATGCGTGCAGAAGAACTTGGTTGAATTGTAAGGCATTCCAGTCTGTAGCTCCAGAATGTGTGACGGCGGAGACATCCTGAGTATCAAAGCCCCAATTCCAGCTAAAAACAGAAGTCGGTACCGTAAAAAGCCAGAATAAGACCAAGATAAACGTGGTTCGCGGCACATTGAGAATTCGCTTCATGAGTGTCTTTCCTGTGAAAGTGGTTGGTTCTCGCTAAGGCGATCAAAAATTCTTACCGCTTCGGCTCCGGTTAGGCTTTCATCCGGATCAGCTTGAGGTGGAAGAACATTTTTAAAGCGAAGGTCTTGAAAAGCGTAGCGGGGACAAGGAAACAGTGTATACCACATGCCACCGTGTAGTCCAAAAGCTTTCATAAGCAAGAACGAGTACTGCGAATAGTTGAGGTTCCTTTCAGGGGCGTCTGAGACGGCCCAGCCCAATTGCTTGGCGCGGTCAAAGCATTGTTGGGGAGAGGCCTCAGACGAAATGTTGTTTGTCCCTACTAAAACCAGATAGGAGGCCTGCCCCCAAGTTATTGTGGGAGAAGTTAAGAGCTTGTCCAAAAATGCCGGGGTTTGGGCTCCGCAGGCAAAGGGGTAAAGTAGGAACAAGATGATAGCAAAAGTTCTTTTCACGGCTTCCTCTAGTTCTGAATTTCTTCCTGTACTATACTACATTATACAAAAATCTCTAGAATAGGCGATGATTTTTCGACAATCGTAAGGTGCACAATGACTGCAATTAGAATAATCCTTGAAAAATTCCGTTTGACGACGTTGACGGTCTTTTTAGTTGTTTTAGGGCTTTCGTGCCAATTGCCTGTAAGGGTAGCTCCAGCCGCAACTGCACGAGTCTCGGTTCAGTTACCGAACACTGCTTCGTTTTCTCGCCTTCTTTTGCCCGCCATCACCTCGATAAGTTTGACAGCTATTGATGCCCAAGGACATACACAGGCACAAGCACAACCGTTTGTTACCGGTACGTCTTCAGTTCTATTTTCCTTAAACCTTCTTCCGGGTGTCAGCTACACCTTAAATGCTCAAGCGTTTGACGCGAACAGTACACTCATTTTGCAGGCTAGTGCTGTGCTTTCGGTGGAACAGACGAACAGTTCTGTAACTTTGTTGCTTTTGCCGACTCAAACGCTGTCACTTACACTCAACACACCGAATCAAGAGACGATTCCTGCGCACGGAAGTTCGTCCTTCAGTTTACCCTTGCAACCAGCAGGGTCAGTAAACTCGGTACTTCTTTGTGTGCCCACTGGTCTGACGGCGTTTGCTCAAACTCCCGACGGAAGTCCTTTAACTGTTGTGCCCCTAAACTCAGATGTGGACACAACGGAGATCAATAGTATCCCTGTCAATGCGACCAGCTTGTTGTTAACTTTGGCAAATTCAACAACTTCATCCCTGACAACTACCGTGCTCGTAATACCAACAAATCTTGCTGAAACCCTTGCACCGACTGGGCTTGTTGTCATGGCTGGTAACTATCAAGTGAACCTAAGCTGGAACCCTGTGCCCAACGCGACAGGATACAATGTGTACTACTCACCAGAACCGAGTGGGCCGTTTACTCTTTTAAAAACGTTATTAGCAACAACGAATTACCAAGCTACTAGACCAAACGGTGTCACGTCCTATTACGAAGTCACAGCAATTAATAGCTATGGAGAATCGGCGGCTACAGCGGTACAAAGCGGTACGCCGCAAACGCCAGGCAGTGGAGCTCCAACCCAATTGTCTGCTGCTGCCGGTGATCAGACCGTCGTCCTAAGTTGGTTACCTGTTACGGGAGCAGTGGCGTATAATGTGTATCGTTCGACAGTACCTGGTCAGCAGGGTATTAAAATTAATTCCTCTAGTGTCACCGGAACCAGTTTCGACGATACAGGTCTTTCAAATGGTCAAACTTATTATTATGAAGTAACCGCTGTTAGCAGTGTCGAATCGGCACCGTCAGCTCAGCAAGTGGCAACACCACTGGCGTTGCTTGCCGCTCCTAGTGGTTTATCTGTTATCGCAGGCTCCGGTAGTGCCGTCTTGAGCTGGAACACGCAGTCTGGTGCGTCGGGTTATAACGTTTACCGATCGAAAGTTAATGGTGAGCAGGGAATAAAAATTACCTCATTTGGGTTCAGTAATACGGTTTATACCGATCCGAATGCGTCAGCATCAACGACGTATTACTATGAGGTAACTGCAGTGAACCCTGCCGGGGAATCCGTGCCCACGGCAACAATAAGCGTCACACCACAGTGACGGCGGTAATTTTCCTCTCCCCCCTGGTATGAGTATACTGAAAGCATGAGTGAACAAAACCTTGAACCAATTCTTCAACCGCTGACCTTACGGGGGCTTACCTTGCCCCATCGGGTCGCAATGTCACCTATGTGCCAGTACTCTGCCGAGAATGGCTTCCCGACGGCCTGGCACTTTCGTCACTACGCCGAACGCGCCGTGGGTGGGGCTTCGTTGGTCATTTTAGAAGCCACCGCTGTTCGTCCCGAGGGTCGCATCTCGCCGGACGACTTGGGAATTTGGGACGATGAGCATGCCCAAGCTTTGGCAAAGCTGGTTGATCAGCTTCATGATCTGGGAGTAGCCGTTGGGGTCCAGTTAGCCCACGCCGGGCGTAAAGCCTCGGTCGCGGCACCCTGGAAATCTGGCAAAGCCCTTGCGCCCCACCAGGGGGGGTGGACGGTTCGCGCCCCTAGTGCCGTGCCCTTTGCCGAAGGAGACCCGGTGCCGTCGGCTCTGTCGAGTGACGAAATTGCTCAGGTGCTTGAGGCCTTTGCCGCAGGTGCTCGCCGGGCCCATCAGGCAGGGTTTGACGTGATTGAATTGCACTCTGCTCACGGCTACCTTTTGCATCAGTTTCTTTCACCTCTGGCCAATCAGCGCTCTGATGCCTGGGGGGGGAGCTTTGACGGGCGCGCCCGGTTGGCCATCGAAACCGCTCGGGCTCTGCGTTCTGTGTGGCCGGCCGAAAAGCCACTCTTGGCGCGGGTTTCCGCTACCGATTGGACTCAGGGCGGTTGGACACCCGACGAAACCGTCAAGCTGGCCCGCTTGTGGAAAGCCGAAGGAGTTGACTTGGTGGACGTCTCGTCAGGCGGCGTGGTTCCCGGGGTAAAGATTCCCCTGGGGCCTGGTTACCAGGTGCCTTTTGCCGCTCAAGTTCGTGCCGAGGCCACCATTCCCACAGCGGCGGTGGGCCTATTGCACGACTGGCAACAGATCTCGGACGTGGTAGCTCAGGGGCAAGCTGACCTCATCTTGTTGGGTCGTCAACTGCTCCGCGACCCCTATTGGTTGCTCAGGCATCTACCAGCCAGCTTCAACAAGGTTCCGCCACAGTATCAGAGGGCGTTTTAAGGGCGCAGGCCATGAGCGAAGACCAAGGCTTTTATGTTCAGAAAATCGAGGCGGCTCTTGATCAGCTGGGGGAACGACGAACCCGGCCCCGGCACTTGATGGCCGAGCGCCTGGGCTTTCTTGCGGCTAGTGGACAGGGCTTTACCGCCGATGAGTTGTGGCAGTCTTTGCGTGGCGACAACCCCACCTTGGGCCGAGCCACCGTCTTTCGCACCGTGAGACGGCTGGTCGAGGTCCAGGTCGTCGACCTGATCGATTTTCTTGACGGAACCAAGCTTTACCGGGTTTGCGGTGAGGTGCTCAACGCCTTGGGGCATCACCATCACCTGGCTTGCCTCAGCTGTCACTCCATTCGCGAGTTTAGCTTTTGCTTACCCCAAGACCAGCTCGAAGCGGTAAGCCGTGACAATCACTTTCACGTTCAAGCCCACTCGTTAACCTTGTATGGGGTATGCGAAAGTTGTCAGCCGAGCTCGCAGCCTACGGTGTCACAGGATGGCCCAATGCCGCCTGGTGTCCCAGAGCCGCCGCCAAGCGGTTCAGCTGACCCCCCAGCCACGCTGGCATAGGGCCGTGACTCATCGTTTCGGTGATGGGGACTACAGGTATACCCGCCGAGGCCGCGAGTTTTTGAAGCTTATCGACCAGCGGGCTCAGGGTTTGCTCATTGATCACCAGAACTTTGATGGCATGCGACCGAATTTGCTGTTCAACTTTATAAGTATCTTGAAGCGAGGGGTCGGTACCCTCGGCCACCGCCTTCATAAACGCGAAGGGTGTCAACACGTTGAGGCCTAAATCGCCTGTCTGATACAAAAAGATAGTTTCAGTCAGTCCAATCGGGGTGTGGTTCAGCTTGAGTTTGAGCTGAGCCATCTGTTGGCGAAGGTTTTGCCACTCTGTGAGCAGTTTAGCGGCATTGGCGGCAAAGTACGCCGCGTGAGAGGGGTCTAGCTGGGTTAAAGCGGCAGCTAGCGCACGTGTCAGTGCCACGTCGTTGGTGACGCCATACCAAATATGCTCGTTCTCGGGGAGTTTTTCGGGCGCAAGATCCCAAGCCGTCAGCACCACTCGCTTCGAAGAGGGGGAGGCGGCCAGCAGTTTGTTCATCCAGGTGTCGTACCCGCCGCCGTTCTTTATCACGAGGTGGGCCTCGGCCACGTCTTTGGCGTCGGCGATGTTGGCCTCGTACTCGTGGGGGTCAAGGTTCGGGTTGTTCATCAAGCTGACCACACGCACCTGGTCGCCGCCGACTTGCTTAGCAATGTCGCCCCAAAAGTTTTCTGCGGCAACGACCAGCAGTTTTGTCCCCGAAACCGGGTGTTGTGGGGCACAAGACGTTAAAACGGCGAAAGACAAGCTTACAACGATTGAGCTGAGGGCTAGGCGCAAAACAGGGTTTTTCATGATTTGAGTAATCTCCTTTATTCCTGAGGGGTGACTTCACGGCTGTGTTGACACCGAACGGTGTCCCGTCGGCGCTGGCTTCGGGCCGGTAAAGAAGCAAAGTACAAGCCCGCTGACAAAATCGCCATAAAAAAGCTGGCGGGAATATGTCCCATGGGAACAAAAAAGGCCGCCGCTAGGCCTACCCAGGCGATCCCCACGGCAAACAGCAGGCTGGCTGCCAGGGCCTGGTAGGGGCGTCTGAAAAAGTTTAGGGCGGCTGTGGCCGGGGCAATCAGCAGCGCTGAGGTTAACAGGGCTCCTACGACCAGTAGGGTTACTGAAGCGGCAAGGGCCAAAATCAGCAAAAAGCCCAGAGCTAAGGCTTTGACAGGAACACCCCGACTTTGGGCTAAAATGGGGTCCATCGAGGCGAAAAGGAGTGGTCTGAACAGAAGGGCCAATACCGTCAGCGAGACAACGCAGAATACCCCAGCCAAAATCACACTGCCGGTGGTGATACTGGCCAACGAGCCAAAGAGCAGACCCAGACCCCAACTGGCGTGCGAGGCTCCCGATTGTGTCGAAAGGTTTAAAAAAAGCACCCCTAGCCCCAACGCAAAGGACAACACTATGCCGGTTTCAATGTCCCGCCCTTTCAGGCGGTCGTTGAGGGAGCCTAGGCCCAACACGGCCAAAAGCGAAAATCCGGCCATACCGGCCAGGGGGTTAACACCGGCTAATGCGGCCCCGGAAGCCCCCGCGAACCCGATGTCGGTCAGTGCCTCGCCGGTAAAGGCCAGTGCGCGTAGCGAAAGAAAGAACCCAGCGGCTCCTGCTGCAAGGGCTGCTGCCGTTGCACCAGCCACGGCGTTCCAAAAAAGTGCTGAAGTCCAAAAGCTGGTCATTTGACCCTCCTGTGCCTATACGCTTCGACGAGCCTCACCGCCAGGTAGACAAGAAACGCTAGGGCCGCCACAAAAAAACCTGGAACACTATTCCAGAAATACGCCAGCGTCAGGGCCGTCCATACCAGGACTTCGGCGAGGGCCACACTCAAAAGCACTGCCTTGAGGGGGCTGGCGGTCAAACGGGTCGCGATAGCGGCAGGTGCCACCAAAAGGGTAAAGACGAGGAGTGTTCCCGTAATGGGGGCGCACAAAGCAACAACGAGGGCGGTCACGACTAATAAGGCCGCCCCCAAGGTACGCGTAGGTACCCCTCGAGCCCCGGCTGCCTGTGGGTCAAACGATGCAAACAACAAAGGGCGGAACGCAAAAACAAAAAAGAGGCCGAGGGCCAGGCTCCCGAGGGCCATGACTTGGGTTTCGCCTTGGCTGATGCCTAAAAGCGAGCCAAAAAGAATGGCATAGGCGGGTTCGGCAAACCCGGGGTACAACGACAAGAACAAGAGTCCTAGAGCCAACGCCGTGACCAAGATCATGCCAATGTGTAAATCGCGTTCGCGAGGGTCCCCTTTCAACTTGGCGATTCCCCCGGCACCCGCTAACGTAAAGACGACCAGACCGGCTAAGGGTGAAAACCCCAGCCAGACAGCCCCCGCTGCCCCGGCAAAACCAATTCCGGGTAGGGCGTGACCGGCAAAGGTCATTCCCCGCTGGATCAAAAAGAAGCCTGTGACACCACCCAGCGCAGCAACTAGAGTGGCGGCCAAAAAGGCATTACGCATAAACTCGAAGTGAAAGATGGTCATCATAGGTAACCCTTAGGTATCGACACCCAAAACAAAAAGGCGCCCTTCGGACTGAAGGACTTCAACTCGTGAGCCGTAGAGACGGCTCAAGTTGTCAGTCGTAATGACGTCTTGGACTGTTCCCAAGGTGCTTTGGCCACCCGCCAGGTACAAGACCTTATCCAAGCAGGGTAAAACGGGGTTCACATCGTGCGTGACAAAGAGAACTGCTGTCCCTCGGGTGCGCCGAATGCGGTCGACCAAGGCCACCATCTCTTGGGCGTGTGACAGGTCCAAACTGGCCAAAGGCTCATCTAACAGCAAAAGCTCAGGATCACTTAAAAGGGCCTGAGCGATCAGCAGGCGCTGGCGTTCGCCGCCCGATAGCTCACTAAAGGAGGCCTCAGCCAAGTGCAAACCATCGACTTCTTCTAGGGCTTGGGAAATCTTTGCAGTTCTTATCTTATTAGGAAGTGCCATTCCCCACCGGTGACCGTCGAGACCAAAGCCGACAATGTCTCGGGCTCGAAGGGTCAAAGACGCCTCCAAACTCGAAAATTGGGGCGTATAGCCTATCCGACGATTGCCGGTTCGAGGGGGGGCGCCAAAAAGTCGTATTTCGCCCGATGTTGGTTTTAACAAGCCCAGAACGAGTTTCAACAAAGTGCTTTTTCCCGCGCCGTTAGGTCCTAGCACAGCGACAAATTGCCCGGGATACAGCGAAAAGGTGATTCCGTTTTGAATTACCTGCCCGCCCAACTGAATACCGGCGTTAAGAAATTCAAGAATCGGAGGTGATGGTGTCTGTTCCAAACAGCTCTCCCAAAAAAGCCCAGCAAGCTTTTTTTTTGAAGATAGTCCGGGTTAAGCTGTTTGTCAATGGTAATTGAGACTTTGTATCAACAAGGAGGCCGACAACGGGTTTTGGTAGCTCGATTTTCGGCGCGAACCTTGGTTTTAATTCCAGCTGTAATGGATGCCTCGACTGCGTTGTGGGTCTAAGACGGTGCTGGCATTCAAGAAAATCTTGAGGGAATGCGCCTTCAGCCTAAGGGATCGACCATCGACAGCGACTCGTCCCAATACAATGTCCCCGTCAATGTGTAGAACAGAGGCATGGTTGTCGACAGAAAAATAGTACCTAAAGCCCAGACTGTTTAAGAAATCCATTCGCTTTTTGTCCTTAAACCATTGGTCGCCGAACGGAAAGACGTAGTAGGGGGTAGGCCCGACGATGGGGCCGATTTCGGCCATCCACTTTCGTTCAGCCTTTTCAAAGGGGCCGTCGGGTTCCTGCCATAAGAATTCATGATCGTAGGAATGGGAAGCAAACTCCCAACCCATTTGCTTGAGCTTGGCGGCGACACGTTTTGCCTCATAGACATTCGCGTCATGGTCAAAAGCCTTTTTCCCGACGTCAGGGTAACCAAAGGCTCCATAATAGCCTGTTTCATTGATCATGCCCCGGGCCCCTTCAAACGAAAAATCGGGGTGGGCGTGAATAAAGTCTTCGAGAATTTGGGGCACCTCGGCATGGTAAACAACCCGGGAGGTGCCATCAGGTTCGTCTAACACGCCGGCCAGGCGGCCGTGGGGGTCAACCCAAAGGCGCGAGATTACTCCGTGTGTCCTCATGGTTGGGTAATAGTTGACGTCATCTTCCGAAAGAATGAGCGGCTTTTTTCCGCGTGGCAGGTCGACACGCTTTTGGAACCAATGACCGTGGGCGTCTTGCCGATAGAATTGACGGGGACGCACCAAGATGTAGCCACGCTGGTAAAGGGAATGGAGGGTTTTTTTGAACTCATCTACGGTAATGAACCATTCATCCATAAATACTTTTTTAGGAGATGGTTCAAAGGCTTGCCGAGCGTCGTAAATCAACGGATGAAAAAAAATGTTGTACACCGGCCCCTGATAGGGCACGAGAACTACCTTCGCGGGCTTGGACGTTTCGGAGGCCGCAGACAGCCCGCCCCCACCGAAGCACAAAAGCACCGTGAACACGACAAACACTTTAACCATGCCCAAAGTATTTCCTTTCCCTTTGGGCTAGGTCAAGTTCTCATGCTGAGTTATTAGTCGGTACAGGCCGAGTTGTTCTCGTCCATCGGGTTAATGCCATGAATATTGGTATCGATCTCTGTGAGTGTCGGGAGGCGCATCCCGTAAAACGACCTCAAAACAAAAACTAGCGCCAACGCCAAGAATACACCGCCTACCCAGGGTGCTACCTGCAAAAACGTCGGTGACAGCGCGATTTCCATCGCCAACAGCCCAAACAGCGTGGTGAACTTAATGATGGGGTTCATCGCCACAGAACTGGTATCTTTAAAGGGGTCTCCGACGGTGTCGCCGATCACTGTCGCAGCATGAAGGGGTGTGTTTTTCAAGTTCAAGTCGACTTCGACAATTTTTTTGGCGTTATCCCACGCACCACCCGCATTGGCCATGAAGATGGCCTGAAAAAGCCCAAAAATCGAAATACCGATCAAATAGCTGACGAAAAACGACACGGCCTGAGGCCCTGCCGCAGGTGAGGCCAAAAAGGCAAAGGCCAACGCGAAAAAGAACACCCCTAAAAAGATGTTGAACATACCCTTTTGTGCGTACTGGGTGCAAATGCGGACGACAGCTTTTGAGTTTTCCGTCGAGGCTTTTTTCTCGGCAGTCGGCTCCAGTTTTATATTCCGCTTGATAAAGGCCACCGCGCTGTACGACCCCGTGATGACGGCTTGGGTGCTGGCTCCGGTAAACCAAAAAATGACAGCACCGCCGGCCAGAAAGCCGAACACCGTAAAGGGGTTCAGAATGTTGAGAACCGCTTCGGGATCGACTCCCAGGGTTTGTTTGATCACGAGTATCAAGCTAAAGATCATGGTGGTGGCCCCGACGACGGCGGTAGCAATCAAAACTGGTTTCGCCGTGGCCTTGAAGGTATTGCCAGCACCGTCGTTTACTTCAAGGAGGTGCTTCGCGTTGGCGAAATCGGGGCGAAAACCAAACTCTTTTTCTATTTCGGCAGGGGCAAGGGGGTCTTCTTCTATGAGGGAAAGCTCGTATACCGACTGTGCATTGTCCGTGACGGGACCGTAGCTGTCGACGGCTATGGTGACAGGGCCCATGCCCAAAAAGCCGAAAGCAACCAGACCAAAGGCAAAAACTGCGGGGTAACTCAAGATACCGCTTAAGCCTGGACTGACAAAGTACGCCGCCGCCATGAGGGCTGTAATCAATAAGCCTATCCAAAAGGCCGAAAAGTTGCCACTGACCAAACCCGATAAAATGTTAAGGCTAGCGCCGCCCTCGCGGGAGGCAGTAACAATTTCTTTGACATGATGGGCGTTAGGGCTGGTGAAAATCTTGGTGAATTCGGGGATCAGCGCCGCACCCAGGGTTCCACAGCTGATGATCGCCGCAAGCATCCACCAAAGGCCAGAGCCCAAAAAGCCCAGTTGCAGGTAGCTGACTACAAAGGTGACAGTCAACGAAAAGACCGCTGAAATCCAAATGAGGTTGGTCAAGGGCCGTTCGGTATTGAATTCAGCCTTGCGCCCAAACAGCAGTTGCGAGACGCCGTTGTTGACAAAATAGGCGAGTAGCGAGGTCAAAAGCATCAGAATGCGCATGGTGAAAATCCAGACCAACAAATGGAGCTGAAGCCCTTCGCGGGTAAGACCAAGCCCCGTGAACGACGAGGCCAACTGGGAGTGGGGCAGAACGCCCAGCAAGATAAAGCTGATGAGGGCAACACCAGTAACCCCGTAGGTTTCAAAGCCATCGGCGGTTGGACCCACGCTATCGCCGGCGTTGTCGCCCGTGCAATCGGCGATCACCCCGGGGTTCCTAGGGTCATCTTCTTTGATGCCAAAGACAATTTTCATGAGGTCACTGCCGATATCGGCAATTTTCGTAAAAATGCCGCCGGCGACGCGTAAAGCCGCCGCTCCCAGCGATTCGCCGATGGCAAAACCAATAAAGCAGTAGCCTGCCAAATCGCCAGGGACAAAGAGCAAGATCGACAGCATGAGGATGAGCTCGACGCTGACCAGAAGAACGCCGATACTCATGCCAGAGCGAAGGGGGATTCCTAGCACTTTGAGCGGCTTTCGTTCCAAGCTGGCAAAGGCAGTTCGGGCATTGGCGAGGGTGTTCATGCGGATGCCGAACCAGGCGACTAAGTAGCTCCCCAAGATGCCAATGAGCGAAAAGCCCAGAATGATGAGCACGCTCGAAAGGGGCATGGCTCGTAAAAAGCCGAAATAAAATCCTATGCAGACAGCAATAAAGACTTCTAGCAACACCAAAAAACGGCCTTGTTGAATCAAATAGGTCTTACAGGTGGCAAAGATCAGGGAGCCGATTTCTTTCAACGACCGAAAGACGGGCTGACGCCGCTCGGTTAGGAACACCCACAAACCAAATAAGATTCCCAAAACGCACACCGCTAAACCGAGGGCTAACCCCATGGAGACTTCGGGGGTCAGCGCCGGCACCTTAAGGCTAGCCTCGCCGCCTAAGGCAAGAGCGTTGGCTCCCGAAAACAAAGTGAGCATAATTTCCTCCTTTGACCAGCATAAACCCGGAATAAAGAACCCGGTACAAAGAAATCGGGAAATTTTTCTCTAGAGCTTGAGCTGGCCCAAAGATTTCTGTACTTTAGACCAATGATAGATGTAGCCGTCCTTGGCGCCGGTCCCGTAGGTCTGCTGTTGGCGGCTCTTGTCGCCCGGCAGGGGCGTAGCGTTGTGCTCTTTGAACAAAAAAGCACGAGTGCGCCGGGGTCGAACGCTATTGGTGTAACCCCGCCTAGCCTTGAACTTTTTAGCCGTCTGGGCCTGGCAGAAAAACTTCTGGCACGTGGAACAGCGCTAAAAGAAGTTTTGGTTTTTGGAAAAGAGCGTAAGTTTTTGGGAACTGCGAGCTTTAGTGCTCTGCCGGAACCTTTTCCGTTTATCCTATCGGTGCCTCAACCGGCGACAGAAAAGCTTCTTGAAGAGTATTTGAGCACCCAGACTTCGGTAAAGGTTCTGCGATCCCATCGGTTGGTATCGTTTCAAACCGGCCCTGACCGGGTCAGCCTGCAGTTTGAGGAAGGCCAATCAGCCGAAGCCCGTTTCTTAGTCGGTTGTGATGGGGCTAGAAGTACCGTGAGAGACCTCTTGGGGCTATCTCGACGGTCGAGGTGGTACCCGGCCTCGTTTTTAATGGCCGATTACCCAGATGAGACGGGGTGGAACTCGGCTCGGTTATTTTTTACTCCCGACGGTGCTGTTGAATCGTTTCCGCATGCGCCAGGTTGGCGCCGTTGGATTGTCCAGACCCCTACTGCTGTCGAAGAACCGGGAACGCTCCTTGAGAACCTCGTGCTTCAGCGTGCTGGTTATGCGCTGGACCCAGCCCGCAAGGGTTGGCAGAGCCCTTTTGGGGTACACCGCTGGGTGGCTCCCCGTTACGATTTTGGGCGGGTCTTTTTGGCTGGTGACAGTGCCCATCAGATGTCGCCCATCGGAGGGCAGGGTATGAATACCGGGTTTGCCGATGCCGAGTTCTTGGCCAGCCTCTTGTCCGCGCGTCTTGCCGATGCTCTTACCGAATCTGAGTTTGCCGTGCTGTCGCGCGAATATACCCGTGTTCGCAAGCGGGCGGCAAAGGTAGCCGCCTCGAGGGCGGCCTTGTCGATGAAGCTAGGGACGGTAACCGGTCTGGGTGCCTCGGCCCGGGATGCTGTTTTAGCGTGGTTCCTCAACGGCCCCCTGCGTGGAATTGTTGCGCCACGTTTTGCCATGAGAACGATTCCTGGCCGTAGCCTGGAAACAGCGGCGGCTTCGCCCCTGGTATCTCGTCTGAAGGAGTTTTTGTGAGTTTTTCCTCTGTGCGCCCTATTTATCTTGTGGGTATCGAAACGGCAGTGCCCGAATTTGCTTGCCCTCAAAATACAATTCGCGATTTTATGATCGACGTTCAGGGCGATACCGAACGCAAGCGTTCCTTTTTGCAAAAAGTTTATGCCGGTTCCGCGATCGAACGCCGACATTCGGTTCTTCCCGATTTTATTCTTCCTTTAGAAGAACGAACATTTTTTCCTCGGACAAAGGACTTAGAACCCGAACCTACTACCGCCCAACGCAATGCGGTTTTCTGCGTAGAGTCGAACAACCTAGCGGCCTTGGCGGCTGAACGGCTTTTGTTGCGAATCCCCGCTTTAAAAAAGAGCGAAATTACCCACCTCATTACGGTCAGTTGTACAGGATTCTCGGCACCCGGCTTTGATTACCATCTGGTGAAAGAGCTGGGGTTGGAGCCGGGGGTTCATCGGTTTCACTTGGGGTTCATGGGGTGTTTCGCCGCTTTTCCTGCGCTTAAGCTGGCCCAGTCTTTGTGTGTCTCTCAGCCGGGGGCCAAAGTGCTGATAGTCGATGTCGAGCTGTGTACCTTACATTTTCAAAAGACGTTTGAACCCGATACCGTCGTGGCCAACGCACTGTTTGCCGACGGGGCCGCCGCAGTTCTGGTCACCGATGACCCGACGTTGGTAACGGAGGAGGGCGGGCCTCGTTTGCAACTGTCAGATTTTGCCAGCCGACTCATCCCCGGAAGCGAAAAAGAAATGGCGTGGATTATTGGGGAACACGGCTTTGACATGAAGTTATCCAGCTATGTGCCGCGTCTTATTGAAAACAATATTCAGACGATTTTAGACGATTTGTTTACTCAAGCAGGATGGACCAAAAATGAAGACTTAATGTGGGCAGTCCACCCTGGCGGACGGGCAATCCTAGATAAAACGGCTTCTGTCCTGGGCTTGCCTGTGCAAGCTCTCGAGGTTAGTTACAAAGTCTTGGCAGCGTACGGCAATATGAGCTCGGCAACTATTTTTTTCGTGCTGAAAGCCTTGTTAGAAAAAGGTCAGCTAGGTCCTGTGTTTGCCTGCGCGTTTGGTCCAGGACTTACGGTCGAATCGGCCTTGATGGCGGTGGTACCTTCATGACGGTTCTACGTCCGGTTAAGGAGTTTTTTTTTCCTGATGTCCGTGAACGGTTGTATACCGAAGAGCTGATGGACCGTGCCGATGTTTCGTTAAAGAAACTTCAGCGGACCATCGATCAGTTTGACCTGTTAAATCACCTTTTTTCCTCGGCGGTCAGCCTTTTTAAGCGGCACATTCTGCCAGAGTTACAGCGTGACCCCCGGCGTGTTTGGACGTTTTGGGATCTGGGAGCGGGCGGAGCGGATATTGACCGAGCTCTGGTGAGGCTTTGTCGTCGTCAGGGTCTTAAGGTGCGTTTTTTTGCTTTGGACATTGATGAGCGCATTTTGCCGTGGGCACGAGACAAATCTCGAGACTACCCCGAAATTGACGTGGTGAAAGGGTCAGCCCTGGAGTTATCGGCCTTGGTTGGCCGGGTATCGGACAGACCCGATTGGGTGCTCTCGAACCACATGCTGCACCATTTGGATTACCCCGACGTTTTGCAAGTGATTCGCGAAGCCGAAGCGGTTGCTACCTCTGGCTACCTGCTCAATGACTTGAGGCGTTCTGCCTGGGCCTATGCCGGCTATACTATTTTTACGGGCCTTTTTATTCACGGGAGTCTAGCGTTCTACGACGGACGTCTTTCGATTAGACGGGGCTTTAGCGTCACTGAGCTACAAGACCTGGTATCCGCGTGGCCCGAAAATCAACGTCCCCAGGTTTTTAAAGCGGCTCCTGCCCGGGTCGTGTTGTGGCGACACAAACAGGGGTAAAATCATCCAGGCCCCGTGCCGGCGGCTAGCGGGACAACGATTTGAGCAGATGCTGATCGGTGATGACGGTGAGCGAGCCTTCGGGCCCAATGAGCGTGTTTCCGATGATGATTTGCCCGTCAAGCTGAAACCCTTTTCCGATTCTTACTGGCTGAAGAACGACAACGTGGCTGAGGTTTGTTTGTGGCTCCAGGCGAACTCCTGGACATAAAAGGGCATGAGGACCAACCCGGCTTGTCGCTTTGGCGTGAATCTCACCCGACAAAGCAAGGGGGGGCGTAAGAATCGCTTTGGCGTCGACACCACTAAGAGAAGATGACCGGGGAGGGGCAACGGTCAGTAAACGCATATGGGTCTGAAAAAAATCGCGGGGACCTGCCAGTGATGCGGTCGCCGAGGCTGTCCAAGGCGCTAACCGTTGGCTGGTATCTAAAAGCCATGGTAGCAAGCTGTGGGGCGGCTCAGGAAAACCTGCGGGGGGACGTGAGCCTAGAATGGCTTCAAGGGGTAGAGTGGCCGCCGACCAAATCAAAGTTTCTTCCCCTTGCCAAAACAGTCGTTGCTGGGCCAGGATTTCGGTGATTGGACCGGGGGAAATGCTACGGATCGACCAGTCCGCCCAGCGTTTTTCTGTCAATTGACGGGTGAGGTTTTTGGACTTTTGGCCCAGGCTTGGCCCTTCAATGCAAACGAGCCGCTTACCCGTGACCCCTAAACTGCAAAAATACTGGTCGAACCAGTCAAGTAACGGGGTTCCCCAAACGGGAAGGGTTAAAGGATGCTCTTCCCAAACCTCTTCAAGGATGCCGAAATCACCGGGGCGTGACAAAAGAAGAACTTTCATACCATTTTCTCTTTCGGCGGTTTTGAGCCGCTACTGAGAGAAATATCCGAACCGGCAATGAGGTTGCGGTTTTGTCGGCGGGTTGCTTAGAAGTTTCGTTTCCGATTAAAATAATCAGTAATATGGCCGCTCCAAATGTGGTAATCACTCTCACAGGTACCGATCCCTGGGAAAACCTGGCCGCCGAAGAGCTTTTGTGGCAGGAGCTGAAAGGGATTGCCCTGGTGTTATACCGCAACGCACCATCACTGATTTTGGGCCGCCATCAGAACCCTTGGCGCGAAGTCCGTTGGGAGGAAGTCGGTCGCCGTGGGTTTCCTCTTTTACGCCGCTCGACAGGTGGCGGGACCGTTTGGCATGACGAAGGGAACCTCAACTTTTCGTTTCTGTGGGGGCAGTCTACCTACCGCCGAGAAGCTTTGCAGAATTTTGTTGCAGAAACTCTACGCTCACGAGGCTTTCCCGTTGTTGTGGGTGAAAAGGGTGACCTCTTATTAGAAGTGACGAACGGGACGGATGGGCCTAACGAGGCGAACTGGACGACTCTACGCAAGATTTCGGGGCATGCCTATGCTTTTCGTGGCGGAAGGGTGCTGCATCATGCCACTCTGCTCTGCCAAGCTCGTTTGGATGATCTGCGATCGGTTTTGGGGACAACCGGTGAACTTGTAGACTGGGTGGGAACAGCCTCTCGGCCAATGCCAGTCGCTAATCTGGGTTGGGAGCCTGCTGAAGCTACTCAGAGCTTGATCGAAGCGTTTGTTAAGCGCGAAAAGGCCGTGTCTGTGACCCCCTGGGAAGCTCTTGGAATCTCTGAAGCAGAATGGCATGAAAAAAAACGCCATTTTCGTGACAGGTTGAGCAGTCCTGAATGGACCTGGGACATCACTCCCCCCTTTCGTTGGCAAGGTCGTGTCAAAGGGGGCTCAGGTTCATTTCGGGTGGAAGATGGCCTTGTTCGAGAAGGGCCGACGCCAAAAGATGAAGGAAAATTCTTTTTCTCTGGGGATTTTTTTGAGTATCTTCCCAAGAGAAGCTCAGAATTCACCAAGAAAGGCCAGGAGGTGCCATGACAGCCCATGAATTTATGGAAAAATTTCGTCTAATGCTTGAGGATACACAGTCGGGAATCTTAGCGACGACCGATCCTGAAGGGTACCCCAACTTGCGCTATATGACGCCCACTCTGGTGCCGGGTAAGGACGGCCTGCTGTATGCGGTAACAGCACAGCATTTTCCTAAAGTCACCGACATAGCGAAAAACTCTCGGGTAAGTTGGCTGTTTACGTCAGCAAGAACTCGTGAAGTCTACTCGCTGCGCGGCTTGATTCGCGTGATTGATAATCCCCGCTTCAAGAGCGAGATCCTGGAACAACTGGGAAAGGGCCTTGAGACCTTTTGGAAACTCAACGAAGACCCTTCTCTGCTGGTTTGCCTGGAAACCGTTTTGGAATCGGCTGAATACTTTAACCCCAAAACCGCAGAAAAATCACAGGTTTCTTTCGCATCTTAGGAGGCATTGTGCGACCCCTGAAATCATACGACAAGGCGTTTTTGCGCCCTATGCTCGAAGAGATGGTGCTCATACGCCGTTTCGAGGAAAAGGCCGGTCAAATGTACGGTCTTAAAAAAATCGGAGGTTTTTGTCACCTCTACAACGGTCAAGAAGCGGTTTGTTCCGGTGCGGCTCGCGCCATGATCCGCGGAACAGATGTTCTTTTGACCGGCTATCGTGACCACGGCCATGCGCTTTCGCTGGGTATGGAACCCAACCGGATTATGGCTGAGTTGTATGGCAAGGCTACCGGTGTTTCTAAGGGAAAAGGCGGCTCCATGCACATGTTTGATTATGAAAAAGGCATGTGGGGGGGGAACGGCATTGTTGGCGGACAAATTCCTTTAGCGACCGGCGCGGCGTTTGCACAAAAGTACAAGAAAACTGGTGGCGCGACGGTTTGTTACTTTGGGGACGGGGCTATTCATCAGGGTGCCTTTCACGAAGCGATGAACCTTGCGGCCCTATGGAAACTTCCGGTGGTCTTTATCTGCGAAAACAATCAATACGGCATGGGGACTGCAGTGGGTCGTGCGAGCTCTGTCCAAGACCTGTACGTGAAAGGACAGGCCTACGGAATTCCCTCAAAAATGGTGGACGGCATGGATGTGATTGCCGTTTATGAAGAGGTTAAGGCTGCGATGGAGCTGGCGCGCACCCAAAATCAGCCGTCCTTTTTAGAAATCAAAACTTATCGGTACAAAGGCCATTCGATGTCTGACCCGGCGAAGTACCGGACCAAAGAAGAAACCGAGGCCTACCTCCAACAGGACCCTATCCTCCTGCTTAAAAAACGTATGGAAGAAGCGGGTTTCCTTACTGACGAGGAATACAAAGAAATTGACAAAAAGGCCAAAGAGATCGTGGCCCAGGCGGTAGAGTTTGCCGAAAACAGTCCGGAACCGCCTAAGGACGAAATTTACGCAGATCTTTACGCCTAACCCGCGACACCTCATAAGCAAGGAGAAAACATGGCCATAATTACCATACGAGAGGCGCTCCGGCAGGCTCTCGACGAAGAAATGGCACGAGACCCGAACGTAGTCATTATGGGTGAAGAAGTAGCGCAGTATGACGGCGCCTACAAAGTTACAAAAGGACTGCTGGATAAGTACGGTCCGGATCGAGTGCTTGATACCCCGATTACCGAACTGGGCTTTACCGGTTTGGGAGTTGGTGCTGCTTTCGGCGGCATTCGTCCCGTGGTCGAGTGGATGACGATTCAGTTCGGCCTTTTGGCCATTGACCAGCTGATTAACAATGCCACAAAGTACCGCTACATGTCAGGCGGCCAGTTCCAGGTTCCTTTGGTTATTCGGGGACCCAATGGCCCCGCCGAGTACCTGTCGAGTCAGCACAGTCAGAGCTTTGCGTCGTATTTTGTGCACGTACCCGGTTTTAAAGTCGTCGCCCCCGCCACTCCGTACGACGCCAAGGGGTTGCTGAAGTCGGCGATTCGTGACAACAATCCCGTCATTTTTTTAGAAAGTGAAATGACCTATGGCCATAAAGGTGAGGTCCCCGACGAAGAATACCTCGTTCCGTTTGGTAGTGCAGACGTCAAGCGTCCGGGAAAAGACGTCACTATTATTAGCTTTTCCAAGCCTGTCTTGATGTGTCTTGATGCGGCCGAGGCCTTGGCCAAAGAAGGCATTGACGCCGAAGTTGTTGACCTTCGTTCCCTGAGACCTTTAGACCACGAGACGATTTACGCCAGTGTACGCAAAACCAACCGCTGTGTGGTGGTTGATGAAGCCTGGCCCCAGTGTTCGGTAGGAAGCTGGGTTCAATCGATTATACAAAAAGATTGTTTTGACGATCTGGACGCACCCGTCGAGCTGGTGGCCGGCGAGGATGTTCCCATGCCTTACAACCACAAGCTCGAACTCGACGTTCAGCCCACGGTTGCCAAAATTTCCAGCGCTGTCAAACGAGCGCTGTACCGGAGTTAACTGATGGCCGAGAAAGTTTTTATGATAGCCTTGAGTCCAACTATGGAGGAAGGCGCGATTCTGAAATGGCGAAAAAAAGTCGGTGACGCAGTAAAAATGGATGACATTCTCTGCGATGTCGAAACTGACAAAGCCAGTATGGAGTACGTTTCGTCGCAAGAAGGTGTTATTTTAGCGATTGTTAAAGAAGTCGGTGCGAGTGCGAAAGTTGGTGATACGATTGCCGTCATTGGCGAAGCGGGAGAAGACCCTACACCGTTGATCGCCGAGTCAGCTCCCAGTACGCCGAAGGCGGCGCCAGCGCCATCCACTGCCTCTACCGCAACCCCGGCCACTGCTCCCGCCTCAACCCCGTCCACATCGATAGCCGATACGGCGACAAGCGGTCGAACGAAAAGTTCGCCGTTGGCTCGCCGGATTGCGGCCGAAAAAGGTCTGAATGTTGCCGAAATCCCGGGCAGTGGTCCAGGAGGACGCGTGGTCAAGGCTGATGTTGAAGGCTATACGCCAGCTACCACGGTCAAATCGAGTGTTCCTGCTTCATCGCCGTTAAACAACGATCGTATCCCGGTAAGCCGTAAGAGAGGAACGATAGCCAAACGCCTTAGTGAAAGCTTGTTTACCGCTCCGCACTTTTTCTTGACTCTGGGCATTGAGATGGATGGACTTTTGACAGCACGCGAAAAGCTCAATGAAAAGCGCAAGGATAAGCTGGGCTTGAACGCGTTCCTGATCAAATTCTTAGCTGAAGCTTTAAAACGGCATCAAGCTTTGAATGCCAGTTGGGAAGGTGATTATATTCAGAACCATGCGTCAGTAGACATCGCGATAGCCGTGGCCCAACCTGACGGTCTGATTACCCCTGTTGTCCGCGATTGTGGGTCCAAGGGCGTTTTACAAATCGAAACCGAGCTGCGCGATTTGATCGACCGCGCTCGCAATAATCAGCTCAAACCGGATGATTACTCTGGTGCGACCTTTACGATCAGCAACCTGGGTAGCTTTGGCATCGAAGAGTTTACAGCGATTATCAACCCCCCCGGTGCCGCCATTTTGGCTTTAGGCGCTACGGTAAAGACACCAGTGGTTGCGGATGATGATAGCATCGTAATCAAAAAGATCATGAAAGTTACCTTGTCCTGTGACCACCGCGTTATTGATGGTGCTGTCGGTGCGGCCTTTTTAACTGAGTTTAAAGGAATGGTCGAAGACCCTTATCGGGTTCTTTTATAGGCCGGCTGTAAGCTGTTATGCCTGGGGAAGTTTTACGAGGAGATAAAAATGGCGGAATATGCCTATGACGTTGTTATTATTGGTGGCGGGCCCGGGGGCTATGTGGCGGCTGTACGGGCGTCCCAGCTGGGTTTAAAAGTCGCGGTTGTCGAAAAAGATAAGCTTGGGGGTGTTTGTGGCAATTGGGGGTGTATTCCTTCAAAGGCACTGATCAATCAAGCCGAATATTTCCACGCTATCCCCGCTTTGCAGAACTTAGGCATTAAAGTGGACGCCTCGGGTTTAGACTACGCCAAAGCCTATCAAAAGTCGCGAGAAGCGGCAGAGCGATCGGGTAAGGGCGTCCAGTTCCTTATGAAAAAAAACAAGGTGGAAGTGATTTCTGGAACCGCCACCTTAACCGGGCCTCATGAAGCGACCGTTGACGGAAAAAAAGTGACAGCGGCTTATGTTGTTTTAGCGACCGGATCGCGTCCCCGACAGATCCCTGGTTTTGAGTTTGATGAAAAGACGGTCCTTTCGAGTACCGGCATTCTGAGCCTGCAAAACCTGCCGAAAAGTCTTTTGATTTTGGGCTCAGGGGCGATTGGGATGGAGTTTGCCTTTGTGATGAGCACGTTCGGAGTCGAAGTCACCGTCGTCGAAATGTTGCCCAGGATTCTTCCTGTTGAAGACCCTGACACCGCCGCTGTCGTCGAAAAAGCTTTTGTGAAACGCGGTGTGAAGTTTTTGACGGCTACCAAAGCCTTAACGTTAAAAACTTCGGCCACAGGCGTGGAGGTAGAAGTCGAACGTGCCGGAAAAAAAGAAACACTCAAAGCTGAAAAGCTACTAGTGGCGGTGGGACGCGTTCCTAATACTGACAACCTGGGGCTCGATAAGCTAGGGGTGGCTCTTGATCGGGGTTTTGTTACGGTGAAAGATTTCTACCAGACCTCAATACCGTCGGTGTTTGCGATTGGAGACATTGTCCCCAGCCCCCTTTTGGCCCATGTCGCCAGCAAAGAAGGCGAAATTGCTGTTGAATACATTGCCAGCCTTATGGGCAAAGGGAAAGCTCCTCACGAGAAAAAGCTTGACGCCAATCTCATTCCCGGAGCTACCTACTGCGAACCGCAAATCGCCAGCTTTGGTTGGGCCGAGGATAAAGCCAAAGAAAAGGGCCTTGCCTACAAAGCTTACAGCTTTCCGTACAATGGGAATGGAAAGGCGAGTGCCATTGAGCGGCCCGATGGCTTGGTAAAGGTTCTGTTTGACCCCAAGACGCACGAGATCCTTGGCGCTCACGTTGCTGGTTACAACGCCACAGAAATTCTTCACGAATTGCTTTTAGCGAAGAAGGCGGAACTCCTCCCCGAAGATATCGCTACTATGGTTCACGCGCATCCGACAATTTCTGAAAGCGTGATGGAAGCGGCTCGTGGGGTCGAGGGCTGGGCGATTCACATCTAATGGCTGTTCGCGAGGAACAATGATACTGTGCTGCCGCCCTCGGGGTTATTGGTTACTTCTAGCCGACCCCCGTGGCGGGTAGCGTATTCTCGGACCAGGGTTAACCCTAGACCCGAGCCGCTTTCGCCATTGGTCCCTTGGTGGCTTGAAACCAATTTTCGTTGGCTGGTTTGGTTGAGTTCCACCAAAACTGAGGGGGAAAACCCCTTACCCTCATCTTTGACAAAAAGGCACACACCCGAAGCCAATTGACTACCCCCGATCAGAATGCGCCCTCCCGTGGGAGTAAACTTTGCCGCATTCGAAAGTAAGTTGCGAATGGCAGCCAAAAGCATTCGTCGGTCACCCACCAAAGTCAGGGGCGGTAGGTCGAACACCATGTTTTGCCCCTTGGCCTGAATCGCCGCCTCGAGCGGGGCCGATGCTTCACGGGCTAACGCCTCGAGGTTGAGGGTTTCGGGGGTAAAACTGATGGAGCCGCCTTTGATCAGCGCCCATTCCAGAAGGCTTTCGACTAGGTGATACACTTGGTGTGCGGAACGGGAAACCGACTGTAAGGTACTTTGTAGGTCACTGCGGCTAAATTGAGAAATGTCTGCCGCCAAGAGGCTCAAAAGGCCAAGAATACCTGAAAACGGTGAACGCAAATCGTGGGCGACCACTGTCAGCAAATGATCTTTTTCTTCGTTGAGTTGCCGCCATCGTTGATTGGCTAAGCGGAGTTCCAGGTTAGTTGTTACTTGCTTTGCCAAAATGCGCAGGGCTTCTTTTTGATCCTCGGTGAGTTGGCGGGGCACCCGGTCGATGGCGCACAAGGTACCTAGGGCATAGCCATCCGACGTAATTAACGGCTGTCCGGCGTAGAAGCGAATCTTGGGGTCTTGGGTCACAAGAGGGTTGTCAGCAAAGCGGGGGTCATTCAGCGCGTCGGGAACAACAAAAAGCTGGTTTTGCAAAATCGCATGCGAGCAGAAGGCAATGTCGCGAGGGGTCTCACGAACCTCCAGGCCTTCAATTGCTTTAAACCACTGACGTTCTTGGTCAATTAATGAAATCAGCGTGATAGGACAACCACAAACGAGCGATGCCATGCGGCATAGGTCATCGTAATCCTTTTCGAAATCCGTATCGAGGATTTCATAGGACTTTAGTGCGTTTAGTCGTTCCTCTTCATCGGCGGGAAGGGGGGCCACTTGCATGGGGCTATTATGAGGGGAATCCCTGGCTCTGGCAACCAAATTTGGTGGAAAAGCTCGGGAGGATTGCTTATCATAAAGATATGAGCCATTCGCGAAAAAAAAATACTCGACGCGATCGGATCTGGGCTACTCTTTATTTTGCTAAAACTCGCGAAGTGGCCGAACGTCGGTTTTTTTCAAGCTTTAGTCATCAGTTTCTCAAAGAAGCCGAAGAGGCTGCCGATGTGGGAACTTACTGTTGGTTTCTTCAGCAAGACCGATGGCAGTCGAGTCCGGTTCTTGACCGTCTGTTTGGCATCGGCCCAACTTACCCGCGAAATCTTTTAGGTTGGCTCAATTTGGTTGATGAAAGCTTTCGAGACTCCCTGCGGCTTCATGTTGAAGGAGTAATGAAAGGGTTATGGGATTTTGATTACGAGTATCAAATCGTACGGTCCGATACTCAAGAGCACCGTTGGATTCATGGCAAAGGGCGCCTGCAAGATATTGTTTCTGATGACGGTAAACCCCTGGGGAGTGCCCTCCTTGGTGCTATACAAGATATCACCGAGCAGAAACAGCACGAGGCCGCCTTAGAAAGAATGACGCGCCTCTACGAGGCTTTATCGCAAGTCAAACAAGTGTCGCTTCAGGCTGTTGGTGAACGAGAGTACCTTGAGCACATTTGTCGGATTCTCGTCATTTCGGCAAAATTTCGTTTAGCGTGGATTGGTCGAGAAGACCCTCAAACTCAGAGGATTTTGCCAGAAGCCGCCTATGGCGACACCGAATACCTGCGAGGGATCGACATTCGGACTGACTCTTCGCCATGGGGGCGGGGCCCGTCTGGAGAGGTCATTCGTGAAAAACGTCCTGTGATCGCCAACAATCTGGAAAATCTGGCAAATTTTCAACCTTGGACCTCTAGGGCCCGAGCCCACCAGTTTCAATCTAGTGCCAACTTGCCAGTTTTGAGGGGCGGTAAGGTGGCGGCTACGCTCAATGTCTACGCCACCTCCGCAAATTATTTTGGTGTCGAAGAGGTTTCGTTGCTAGAAGAAGTCTCGGCGGATATCGCCTTGACGTTGGACCGCTGGGAGTTGGCGGCCGCTCAACGGCGAACCGACGAGGAACGCCGGGCTCTTGAAACGCGCTTGGCGCAGGTTGAACGTCTAGAAAGCCTTGGCAGTTTGGCCGGTGGGGTGGCCCATGACATGAATAATGTGCTGGGGGCTATCTTAAACACTGTGGCTACCTTACGCCCTGTATCAGCGGGTAGCCATTTGGAGCAAGCTCTAACGACCGTGACACAGGCGTGTTTACGAGGCCGCAGTGTGGTTCAGCACCTTTTGTACTTTGCTCAAAAGGGACTTCAACACGAAGTGGCTGTGAACCTCAATGACCTGGTGAACGAGGTGGTGGACTTACTCAAACACACCACGTTGCAAAAAATAAACTTTAGCCTTGACCTGGGGAATCTACCTTGTTTGCAGGCGGACCCTGCCGCGCTGACGCATGCCCTGATGAACCTTTGTGTTAATGCCGTCGACGCCATGCCCGAAGGCGGGACGATTTCCATCACCACCCGTCAGTTCAACGGGGTTGACTTGAGCGTTCAAGACACAGGGGTGGGAATGAGTTCTGAGGTTTTGTCGCGCGCGATGGACCCTTTTTTTACCACAAAAGAACCGGGCAAGGGGACCGGGCTAGGCCTTCCTCAAGTTTTCGGTACCATGCGGGCTCATGAGGGTCTACTGACCTTAGAAAGTTTTCCGGGACAAGGCACAACGGCGACGATGCATTTTCCAACGTCGCGGGTCTTGGAGCAAGACGGACAGTGTTTTGAGGTGCCCTTAGAAGAGGCAGAAATCCTGGAGGATTTGTCCCTCAAAGTCCTTTTGGTAGACGATGACCCGTTGATCCGCGATTCCCTGATCGAGCTGTTAGAGCTCTTGGGGCATCGTCCCGCGGCCGCCGCCGGGGGGCAAGAAGCTCTCAACCTCCTGGGAGCGGGGTACGAACCAGAAGTAATTATTCTTGATATGAATATGCCGGGCATGAACGGCGCTCAAACTCTGGCTAAGATTCAAGAAATTCACCCCGCTCAGCCCGTCCTTGTGACAACTGGCTATACCGAAAGCGACTTGGGTGACTTTGTTAAACACGGTAAGGTTAGGAGTTTGTCAAAACCGTTTACCGCCAAGGAATTACGAACAGCCTTGGCGGCAATTTTAGCTTTATAGTGACGCAGAGAGCGCCAGGCTACCGGCGTTAGGCAAACTTACGAGACGTTTACCATCCAGCCGTGTTTGTCCTCGGCAACTCCGTATTGAATGCCCTTAAGTGCTTTCAAAAGGGCCATGCTGACTTCGCCGTGGTTGCCCCCCGAAAAGGCGGCTTTTCGCCCTTGGTGAGTTAACGACTCGAGGGGCGAAACCCCTGCAGCTGTACCTGTCACAAAAACTTCGGTAGCCTCAGCTAAAACTTCATCAACGCTGAGTTTTCGTACTTCGGTCTTAATACCCAGGTCAGCGGCAATGGTCAAAATGCTTTCTCTGGTAATTCCGGGAAGGATCGTGTCCCCAAGTTCCGGGGTAACCAAACTGCCACTTTTCAGAAACGCAAAAAAGTTGCACGAGGACCCTTCTTCAATGTATTGTCCCGTCTTGGCGTCGAGGAAGATGGCTTCCATATAGCCTTGTTGCTCGGCTTCTTTTTTAGCCAAAGTGGGAATAACATAGTTCGCGTCGCATTTAATCCAACCGGTACCTTTGGGGGTGGCTCGAATTTTATCGGTAGTAACCGCCGCCGTGGAGCCTTCTTTGAAATAGGAGCTAACAGGTGTCGCTACGACAACCACCCAGGGGTGGGTCGATAAGCCCAAACCAATGGCGGGTTCCGAGTAGCTGAAGGGCCTGAGGTAGATCGCTTCGGCGTTTTGAAAGTTGTCTTTCTCCCAGTCTTTCTGGAACTGAGGGCGAAAGCCCAACGAAGCGTTCTTGGCTACCACTTGCCGGTTTGCTTCAACAAAGCGGGCCATAGGAAAGCCTGGCATTTTGAGGCCGATCATGGAGCGTTCCATCCGGGCGCCGTTTCGATCCGGTCGAAAAAGTTTAAGGCTACCGTCAGGTTGGGGAAAAGCTTTGAGCCCTTCAAAACAACCTAAGCCATATTGTGTTGTGTAATTTACCAAAGGAAGCTCTGGGAAAGAATTGCGCTGATCTAGAAGAGCTTGCCACTGAGCGGGGCTCAACGCCGCCTCTTCGGCTGGAGTTTTGTGCGGTTTTTCAACATAGGTATCCTGCCAGCCGCCGTTTCCATCCGAACGTGAATAAAAAACCCAGGGGTAAATACTAAGGGTAAAAGCCAAGATTGCCTCCTCTGAAGTGGCAAATTCAGATTTTATCCAAAATAAGAAAGCAAGTAAAGACTTTATTTTTGCTTCTGATAGCTATATATTGCTTTTACTATGGAAAACAAAATTGAAAACATTCTGATTATCGGCTCGGGCCCTGCAGCGCATACGGCAGCTATCTACACGGGGCGGGCCAATTTGAATCCTTTGCTCTTTGAGGGCTTTTTGGCTGGTGGTGTTGCGGCGGGTGGACAGCTCACAACCACTACCGAAATTGAAAACTTTCCGGGGTTTCCCGAAGGGTTACCAGGCCCCGAATTGATGGACCGGATGCGGGCTCAATCACTAAGGTGCGGCGCCCGCATCGAAACCGAAACGGTAAACTCGGTAGATTTATCAAAGCGCCCCTTTGCGGTGACAACGGACTCGGGGACTTTTTTTGCCAAAAGTCTGATCCTGGCCACGGGGGCTACCGCAAAACGCCTTAACCTCCCCGGCGAGGAGGTCTATTGGCAGCGAGGTATCTCGGCCTGTGCGGTTTGCGACGGGGCTTTGCCGTTCTTTAGAAACCGACCCTTAGTTGTTATTGGCGGGGGGGATACGGCGTGCGAAGAGGCTACCTACCTGACCAAGTTTGCTTCTATGGTACATTTGTTTGTTCGTCGTGATGTTTTACGGGCCAGTAAAGCCATGCAGAAACGTGTAGCCGAAAACCCCAAGATCCAAATACATTGGAACACCGAGGCCACAGAAATTCTTGGGGATGGAAAAAAGATGACAGGTGTTCGTTTGGTAACGAAAGGGAACGCTTCTGAGCAGATTCTTGAAGCGGGCGGGTTATTTTATGCGATCGGTCACGTACCGAACACCGAGTTTTTGCAGAGCCAAGTGAGCCTTGACGAAACAGGCTATATTAAAACGGTTCCTGGTACCGCGAAAACCAACGTCCTTGGCGTTTTTGCCGCCGGTGACGTGCAGGATAAAGTCTACCGGCAGGCGATTACAGCCGCTGGTTCAGGCTGCATGGCGGCACTCGAAGCCGAGCGCTTCCTGTCAGAGGAGGAAGAAGCCGGACATTAAGACCTTTGGCGGCTGGCTACGCCCGGTGTACGACCGTGGCGTTAGCTTGATGGGTGGCCGTTAGGGTTATTTCTGCCACCTGAACATGGGGCGGGGCAGAGACGGCGTACCAGACTGCATCGGCAATATCTTGGCCTGTGAGCGGCTTGAGTCCTTGGTACACAGCCTTTGCCCGGTTCGTATCGCCGTGAAAACGAACCTCTGAGAATTCTGTTTCGACGAACCCAGGCTGGATATTGGTCACACGAATGGGGTGTTCTACCACATCTTGCCTAAGACCGTCCGAGATAAACCGAACTGCCGCTTTACTAGCACAATAGACCGCGCCGTTGGGGTAGGCCTGGATTCCGGCAATGGAACCGATGTTAACAATTTGTCCCGCTTGACCCGTGGCAATCATGCGACGAACCACGCTTCTTGACATCCATAACAGACCTTTGATGTTGGTATCGATCATGGTTTCCCAGTCATCGGGGTCGTTATCGGGGAGCTTGCCCCACCCCAAGGCCAACCCGGCGTTATTGATCAGAACGTCAATCTGTCTTTCTTGCCAAGCGGTTACCGCCTTTTCGACATCAAGTCGGTGCCGAACGTCCAAAGTTTGCCAGCCAACGGTAACGCCGTAGGTTGCCGACAGATGAGCGCTCAAGGTTGCGAGGCGATCTTGACGCCTTGCGGTAAGCAAAAGGTTCCAGCCTTGGGTCGCAAATTTTTCAGCACAGGCCGCGCCAATGCCGCTAGAAGCCCCTGTGATCAAAACCGTCTTATGGAGGGATTCACCCTTATGGGGGGATTCATCAATCATCGAGATACCTCACTTTGCCGGGATAATCCAAATTTTTAGGTTGGGGGAAAGTTCAAGCGTACTCAACGCACGGATATTCCACTGGTGACCGGCTTTTCCCGCTAAAGAGCGCTGGGGAAAGGGGAACTCGCCGGGCTTGGCACTATAGCGTTCTTCGATTTCAGAATGCTCAAGACCCGTTTCAGAATAAGCGGCAATTTGCTCGTACCACAAGGCCAACACCAAAAGATGGTTTTTGCCAGCAAGCATCCACCAGGCATAACTCATTCCTGCGTAGGATTCTACCAACCGAGCCTCGGCCAGCTCTGGCCGCAGATGTTCATAGACGTCTTCAAGCTGATGGTAGAAGGCGGTAAATTCCTCGTCGCCTACCCAGTTCAGCGATTTTTCACTAACATTGGCCGAAAATAGGCCCGAAGAAAGATCAGAAAGGCCCATGACCTCGTACTTAGGCCGCCGACCTTTGCCCCAGCCTAAAAAACGGCTCAGAAAGCACCGAAGCTTCATCCCCTCGCGGCCAACTTTTTCAGAAAGCGACATTCCCCAAAGAAAGGGATTCCCTGTGTCATGCGTATCGACAGCGTACGCTACCGAAAAAGGAGTTTTGCGCCGACGGTTCAGTTCTTCGAGCTCGCTTTGCAGTCTAAACGATTTTTCAAGATGTTCTTGTCCGACGGTTTCCATCATGTCGCTACCCAAAAGAGCATCGTAACCGATCGCCTGGTAGTCTTCACACTCGTTCCCCATACGTTCAGCCAGGTGGGCAATATAGGGCTTTCCCGGGAGTTTTGAGCGTCGGATCAATTCGGCAAGAACCGCGGGGGTCGGTCGGTCTGAAAGTGGCCAGTTCCCGTCGCCATCAAACAGCGAATCGAAAACATGGTCGACGCTGTCGTGACGAACAAAATCGAAATGAAAACGGTCCCGCCAATACAAAAAAATGCTACAAAACAGGTCAAGGGCGGCAGGGTTGGGTTCGGGACGTTGCCGCAGAACCGTGCCTTGCAGAGGAACGTTGTGATAAAACTGAAACGGAGTGACGACGTGGTAAGCCCAGGAGCTGGAATCACGGCCTTCTTTGTTAAGGTATTGAAAGAGGGGGTATTGGTCCTGGGTATGATAGCCCGCAAAACGGGGGAGCCCTTCGGAATCCCAGGAGTGAACCGGTACCGTCCAATAGCCTTGCGCAATAAGCAGTTGCACGGCCTCTTGATAGGCTTGTCGTTTTTCACTGACACGTACGGCGGTGTCAGTTTCCTCTTCATCAAAGGTGTGTAAGGATTTTTGTCTCAAGAAGGCTTGAATCAAAGTTCGCACTTCCGAGGCCAGACGTTCTTGAACCTCTTTCGTGTAAACTTGATCGGGTTGAAGCATATAATCGAGCCACTGACGGTCTTCAGGGTACAGTTTAATCCAACGAAAGGCCTCGGGAACTTCTAGGGCAGGAATGGCATACTGAGCAGTGTGGGGTTCCAAATCAAACCCTACCGCTTTACCCAAGGCATGGGCGGCCTGAATAAACGCCTCTAACTGGGCCGCTGGCCGGATTCCGGAGGTTTCTAAGTCTTGATGGACGACCTGAGGGGCGATTGTTTTTAGACTTCGAATGGCATAGGTTGTCCCAAACTCGTACTCTGTAAAGGGTGCTAAGTGAATCGCCTTCACGCGAAGACCCGGTAAAAGTTTTGAAGCCTGAATAAAATTGCCCAACTGGCCGTTAAGACCGGTAGCCCTTACGTTGACAAAACACGCCGACGAAGCTGCCAGCCAGCCAGAATCGGAGTTGTCGGCAACCGGACTAACGGGAATCTTGTCCTGCATCAAAAGAGAGTAAAACACAGCAATCACTGGGTCTGGTAAAGCCAAAAGCGCCTTCTGCGACAATCTCAAGGCTGAAGACTTTTGGTACTCCGCTGCGAGAGCCTCGCCATGGGCTTTTTGCTCTGGGGTAGGGCGAGTCCATTCAAGAATCTGATTCCAAACCGACATAAGGGCTCCTCACGGGTAGTTTACTGGCTAGGAGCCTTGAATTCAATTGAATGTGACAGATTCCTGTGAGTTTCGTTAAAGATCCGCAAAGTTGGCCCAAAGGACGTCTAAGTAGAGAATCGCTTGGGGGGTTACGTAGCGGCTAAAGGTACGCATCAGACAGTGTGAGCTTTCATCGGTATACACATCCGAGAGGCTCCACCCCCCGGGGCGCCCATGAAGTTTGTACACATGATCAAAGAAATAGGGCCTTAGGCTCAGATTTCGTCCCACATCCTGGTATTCAACCTGACAGCCCGTCTCGGACAACAGATAATCCCCAGAAATTTGAAAACCATTGAGGTCGCTAAAGTAGAGCCGGTGAATAAACCCTGCCAAACCTTCAAGGTCGGCTTCATTGAGTCTCAATAACCCATCGGCCTCATATAAGGCGAAGGAAATATCTACCAAGCGCAACAGCATCTCGTTTTCCCAGGCCACCTGGCGCTGAATCCTCTTGGTCCGAATCATGCGAAAGTTTTCGAGGGCTTCTTGGATTTTCTTTTGAAAATCAGGCAAAGGTGCAGGAAGTCGTACGGGGGGCGAAAAATAATACCCCTGCACGTACCTCGCGCCGAGCTGTAAGGCTTGTTGGAGTTCTTCGGCAGTTTCGATACCCTCAATCAAGAGTGCCGTTCCACTATTTTCGGCAAGGCGGCCGAGTTGTTCGAGAGTTCGTCGAAACTGCCGATCGCGAAACGAACGATGGAACAGCGAGAGGCTAATTTTGATGAAATCAGGTTTTAAATACGGGATGAGGTCGAGTTGGCTATTCTCTGTCCCTAGGTTACCCAGTGCGACTTGACAGCCTAAAGAGCGGCAACGTTCCATGACCGTTTTTAAGCTCAGAAGGTTTTGAAAGCCTGGCTCTAAAAGCACGTCGAGAACGACACGATTCAACGGGATCCTTGCCTGCTGTAGGGCTTCAAGAGTGGGGGGCAACGCTAAGGGGGACAACGCCGTTAGCCGTGACGGCAACTCATTGACAATTAGCCGAGCTTGGTCCATCGGAGAAAAAACCTGGGCAACTTGTTGAGCTAAAGTGAGCCCAACTTCTTGCTGTAAAGTATTGAGGGTTTGATCGGATACTCGAAAAAAAGCCCCCAAGCTTGCAATGTTTTCAGACAAATCAAGCCGTCCGAAGCATTCATAGCCGAAAACGGCTTGAGTTTCGAGGGAGAGAACCGGTTGAAACACCGGAAAAGTTGGTCCTTGGCTGAGCCACGACTGCCACTGGGCGGCCGTCTGAAACTCGGCAGCACTGTCAGCGGTACGCACAAAAAAAGTATAAGGTGAAAAGTCTCAATTGTCACGAAAAAATTGTAAATATCTGCACGTCTAATCGTTTCAGACTTTTGGGGAAAGGGTAGCTAGGGAAGGGCGGGCAAAGTCTTCTAACCCGGATTCTTCGAGACCTGAACGGTAGTCTTCCAAATACCGGGACAACTCCTCACTTTGAGCTTTAAGCGCCGAGGTGTAGGTCTGTTTCTGTCCGTCGGACAAGGACTTGATGCGGGCCAAATCGATCTGCATTTGTTGAAGGCTTTTTAAGGCAGAACCGATGCGAAGATTAAGAATCTCTTGTTGTTCGCCAAGATCCAAGGCCGAGCGTTTTTGCTTCGAAATTTCTTCAAGGGAGCGAGCATACTCCTCTTTTAACGCCCTTGAGGTTGTTTTTTCAGCTTTTGCCTGCAACTCCATGCGCTCGGCTTCTAAGTCATCGATCGGTATCGTCTCTATGACGGCACTTAAATCGCGCTCGATAGCCGAGAGTTCACGAATTTGCCGAACATAATTCTCTAAGGTTTCAGCGGTATCATCGCCAAGAGGGTTTGCGCCTTTCCAAGTTTGAATTTGCACCAAGATAGCCTGCTTAAGGTTTTCAGCTTTAAGAATGACAGGAGAGTCCGAGGCTGAAGAAAGCGGTCTCGAGGCCTTTACGGGGTCTAGCTCCGACACCGAAGCTCGGCGTTTTTTCGAAGCTTTTCTCAAGTGTAGAAAAGCACTCAGATGACTAAAAACGCCAACTCCCATTGCGGCGATGGGAATCAACGGCCAAAGGAAGCCCCCCCCTGAAAAATACCATATCCACAAAAGGAAAATACTAACGCCAGCGTTCGACCAAAAGTGCGCCGAAAATCCCTCGCGGTCTTTATGGAACCGTTTAAGGGCGGCCAAGGATTCTCCTTGAAGAGAGTCAAGTTTCTGAGCTTCTTTCGCATTTTTTCGTAAAGCAAGCCAGGTAGCGGTGTGGCTAAGAAAGCCAATACCCCACCCTAACAAGGGGAACCAGAACCAGCCTCTTGACCAGTCAAAAGGCTGGGTTGTCATCATATTGATGAAGAACAGTCCGGCATTGACGGTTAGAAAGCTCGAAAAGTGGCTCCGCCAACCGCCAGCCCCCGCCGAGACTTTTTTTTGCAGAGCCTCACTGTAGGAGCCTTCAGTAGCATCAAGTTGACGGCGATACTGACGACGAATTTCGTGAATACGTTCGCGGTATTCGCGTCGCGAAGCTTTCCACGAATCTTTTCCCTTAAGACTGCGTTGAACTTCCTGCAATATGGCGTCTTTAATGACGTCTTTAAAATCACGGTAAGGCTCAGAAGGCTTTGAAGATTCAGAAGCCTTTGAAGACGCTGGCCCAGAATCCTTATTGTGGTCAGAAACAGTGGTACTGGAAGCTTGGGAAGCAGTCAGTGGCTCGCTAGGCACGCAGTCAGTAGCTTCGGGAAGAATTTCATAGGCGTGAATTTCACGGCTGATGTTCTTGAGCTGAACTTGCCCCAGACTTTCGACCCGCATGGGGATTTTTCCCGAAACCTGGGTATAGACTTCCCGGCTAATGGTAATGTGGCCAGGTTTGGAAAGCGATTGCAGGCGGCTGGCAATGTTGATGCCTTCCCCTAAGGCGTCATTTTCATAAAAGTAGATGTCACCAACATGGACCCCAATCCTGAGCTGCAACGGTTTGGGCGGAGAAGCGGTGTTGTACTGCCGAATCCCTTCTTGTATGCCGAGCGCACACTGCACCGCATCCAAGGTGGTGGGAAATTGCACCAAAAAAGCATCACCGATTGTTTTGATCTCGGTACCCCGGTTAGCGCCAATGAGGTCGCGAATCAGTTGGTTGTGAAAATCCAGCGTACTTAAGGTGCCTTTCTCGTCCTGTTCCATCATACGGCTGAAACCAACAATATCGGTAAACATCACGGCAGCCAGACGGTGATCCTTGGGTTGCATATAGGTATCATGATCGCCCGCCGTTCACCTGTCAACGTCTGTTAAAAAAGAGCTTGCCAAAACTTCAAGACCGTGTTCCAATAGCTATAGGGTAGATTTCTGACATAAGCCTCGTAGAGGCGTCTTACCCACCCCTCGTGTAGGGGAAAGAAAAGATGTTAAACATCAAGACAATAAGGAGTCCACAATGAAGAAAGTTGCACTTTCCTTCGTTGCCTTTGCCTTGTTTGTTGGCGGTGCGTTCGCTCAGGCGGCGGCTCCAGCGGCAAGTGTAGGTATCGGTGCTTGGGGGCGTGGCATATACGCCCCCCTGGCATCCAATAATTCCGGTTCCCCCTCAGGGGTGACTGCCGGTATTGGTACATCGTGGGGGAATTCCCCCCGTATCGGTTTCACGATTCATGGTGATTCACAGTATGTCGGGTTTCTCGCTCATATTGGTGTAGATAATAACCAGTTCTCCATTACGGACGACACTCAGATCTGGATTAAGCCGTTCGATGGGTTAGAGTTTCAAATAGGCCGCGCTTTCAATGACACTTTACGGGGAGAAGGTTCCTTTGGTTCTTGGAACTGGATTCGTACCGTGGGTATGTATCAAGGTGACGACGCCGTGTTTAAACGCATTGGTGGCCTCGCCGGTGGCGCTCCTGGTCCCCAGAATGCTATCGTTTCGTACAGCAACAGCGGTTTGTTCCTCTTTTGGGAACAAGCAGAACAAGGCGCAGGTCCTACGTCTTTAACGACCTACTCTGATGCCTCTGCGAACGGCGGCCTAGCTAATGCTTCTTATGGTGCCGGGTATACCATCTCCAACGTTGGTCAACTGCGTGTTCAGAACATTGGCTTTGCCGATAACGGTTCTACTAGTGTAGGTCAATTGCAAGCGGCGTTCCGTTTGACCGGTGTTCAAAATCTTTATGCCGATATCGGTATTTGGATTCCCACCAATGTTGCTGGCGTGAGTACGGGGGGAACGACTACGGCGGCAGATATTGCCGGCT
>JAJXVP010000010.1 GCA_021782055.1 bacterium
GTTCCTGCTCTTTTAAATACGAAGATTGGGGAGTCAAAGACCCCAACCAGATCCCGCAGACAGTAATGACCGATTTCGTCGAGAAAAACATCAAGAACGGCAAAGTTCAATATGAGTTTCAGGGGCGAAAGATCGAGACCTACGACGCCCTCAAGGAATGGCGGTTGAAGGATGTAACCTTTCAACAGTATGATACTGGTGGCAAGCTCTTGAGTAAGGGTTCCGTTGCCGATGCCTTGATTCACACGGATACGCACGACGCTGTCATGAAGGGCCAGGTCAACCTCTGGTCCGCCAGTCAAGCAGCCTCGGTTAGTACCTCGGATGTCAGTTGGAAGCAAAACTTAAAAATCTTGCAGGTAGCACCCGACGCGACTGTCGTTCTAAAGAAAGATGACGGTTCCACCCTCAGTGGACTGGGGCTTGTTCTCGATTTTCGGGACAATGAATTGAAACTTCAGGGACCTATCGTTGGTCTATGGAAGACGGAAACAAAAGATGAGACAAATCCGGCCGTTTCGCCAGCTCCCACCCCTACTCCTTTGGGCACACCCACTCCTTTGGGTACTCCTGGGCCTGTTCCTTCTCCCCAGCCCGTTAAGCGCTGACACATTCCAATTCAAGGGCGATCAGTTGACTTCGTCCTTAACCCCAGGGCGCGAAGAAACCATTCTTTCGGGAAACGCACATGTCGATACGGGGAGCTTATCGATCGACGCCGACCGTATCGACTTATCCGGCAAAGGCTTCCGTTATGTGTCGTGTACAGGCGACGTTCGTGTTGTCGATCACAAACGGGGTATTTCGTTACAAGCAGACAGCCTAGACTACGACCGGACACACAATATTGCCCGGTTTCAAGGCAACATTACCGTACGCGACCCCTCGCATGAGACGCTGATCAAAGCAGGATGGCTGGAATATTTTCGGGATGAAGAAAAAATGCTGATTCAAATCGGCGTCCGGATTATCAAAAAGGACATTGTTTGCCGCAGTGAATCAGCAACCTACGACCGGACTAAGGACAGCCTGGAGCTCATGGGCTTGCCGAAAGTGATCAAAGGCGACGATGTCTATGAGGCCGGCAGAATTCGTGTAAACCTGAAATCTGAAGACATCATCCTTGACGGCGGGGTACAAGGCACGGTTATTCCCCAAGGAAGTCATTCATGAGCGTTGTTCTTGAAGTCCGCAACCTGCAAAAGGTCTTTGGCCGTAAAACTGCGGTCCGCGATGTCAGTTTTGCCATGAATGATGGCGAAATCGTGGGGCTCCTTGGCCCCAATGGTGCCGGAAAAACAACAGTTTTTTATATGATCGCGGGGTTTTTGAAGCCAAACCGGGGTGGAATCTTTCTCGACAATAAAGAGATTACCCGGTTGCCCATGTACCGACGAGCCTGGGAGGGTATTTCTTACCTGCCCCAAGAGCCCTCCATCTTTCGCAAGCTCACCGTCGAAGAAAATATTTTGGCCATTTTGGAAACCCGAAAGGGCTTAGACAAGGCCCGCCGCCAGGAAATGTTGGACAGCCTCTTGGCTGAACTGGGGATTGAACGCTTACGAAAACAGCCAGCCTTTACTTTGTCAGGTGGTGAGCGCCGGCGAACCGAGATTGCCCGGGCCCTGGCCATTGAACCTCACTTTCTTTTGCTCGATGAGCCGTTTGCCGGTATTGACCCCATCGCTGTTCACGATATTAAAGCGATTATCAAGTTGTTAGCCGACAAAGGTATCGGCGTTCTTATCACCGATCACAACGTTCGAGATACGTTGGATATCACTCACCGGGCTTACATCATCAATGTTGGCAGTATTTTGACGGCCGGAAGTCAGCAAGAAATCTTAAACGACGAGTTGGCGCGGCAAATTTATTTAGGGGACCATTTCAGGCTCTAAGACCTATCCCTTGCAAAGGGGAAAACGAGCCAAGATTTGCATTTTGCCATCCTTATGGTGAATAATAGAAGAAGGAGACCGCCGTGCAGTTTCAGCGCCCTGTCCTAAGACAGGAACAACGTCAAAAGATGTCGCTTCAATTGATCCAATCGATCAACCTGTTGCCGCTGACCCTGACCGAGCTAAAAGAGCGCATTGAACAAGAGTTAGAGGCCAATCCTGCCCTCGAAGCGATAGAAGCTCAAACGGAGGTTTCTCTCGATACCCTCGAGGCTACCCGCCCCGAAGAAGAAGCCTGGTTTGAGGACACCTCCGATTCTGGCTTTTCTACCCGTACTTGGACCGAAGATGAAGATACACAGCGGGATTTTCTTGAAGGTGTCCTTAGCCGAGGGGAGTCTCTTCATGACCATCTGCTATGGCAGGTACGCCTGTACCCGTTGTCTCCGGTAGATTTTGATCTGGCAAGCCGTCTGATCAACAACCTCGATGAAAACGGCTTTCATCTTGAAGCTCCAGAAACCCTCGCTTCGGTGGAGGAACAATCCCGGTTGCCCGGCATCCTCGAGCTGATTCAATCGTTGGAACCAGCCGGTTGCGGTACCACAGATTGGCGTGAGTCTTTGGCAGTCCAGATGAGGGCACGCCACTATCCTGCTGAAGCTGAACGCTTAATTTACGAAGCCTGGGAATTGCTCGAGAAGAACAAAACCCGCGAAATAGCCCATCAGCTAGGTATATCTGAAGGTGAAGTTATTGCCCTTGTTGAAGATATCCGCGAACTTTCGCCCTTTCCCGGGCGTAAGTATTCACAGACGCCCCCTGTCTTTGTGGTACCCGATGCCTCTATTCAGCATAAAAATGGTGTTCTCCAACTGGTTTTAAACGAAGAAGAAATCCCGATTTTGCGCTTAAGCTCTGGCTTTCAACAAAATGATGCCCTAGAAAACGCTGATCGTGAAGCCAAAAAGTTTATCCGCGGCAAAACTCTCGAAGCTGAGCGTTTTATTCAAAACCTTCGTTTCCGAAAAAACACCCTTTTTCGAGTTTGCCGCGCGATAATGGAATTCCAAACCGAATTTTTTCAGCGTGGGCCCAAACATCTCAGGCCACTGACCTTGAAGGATGTCGCCCAAGAGCTGGAACTCAACGAGTCGACCATATCTCGTGTAACCACGGGAAAGTATGTTCAAACCGAGTGGGGAATCTACGAGCTGAAATACTTTTTCAGCAACGCGATTTCTTCCTCGCAACCATTTTCAAAGGAGGGTGTCAAGCAGACGATTAAAGAGATTCTCAGTGAGAACGGGAACGGTAAGAAGCTTTCTGACCAGAAGATTTCCGATCTTCTTGCCCGTCGAGGCATCACCATAGCACGCCGTACCGTCACCAAATACCGCCTGGAATTAGCCGGCGAGGAAATCTGACCCCAAGGAGAACGATCATGACCCTGACAATGAAAGGAGTCCATTACGACATCAGCGACCGAACCAAGGAATTTCTCGATGACAAGATGAGTCATCTCGACCCCTTCAAGGATTTGATCGTCAATGCTGACATCGTCATCACCAAAGACAAGAACGAATACCGCGTTGAAAGCAACATTCACTTCCGCTGGGGAACCACGGTTCACCTTCATGAAGTTGACCTCGAGCTTTATCCTGCCATCGAAAAACTGATCGATAAGTTAGACGCTAAGATCAGTAAGGAAAAAGAAAAGGTCAAAGACCACCATCATCAGTCCCATCACGTCGTAAAAGAGGAATAACGCAAGATGCCGAGAAGCTTTACCGTCCTTGACCTCTTGGATCTCGACCTGAAAGACCACAATGCGCTTCAGCTGGTATGCCTGGCCGGGCGCAAGGGTCTTACTCGCACTATCACCCAACCCGACATCAACCGTCCCGGTTTGGCACTTAGTGGGTTTTTCGAGGATTTCAACGCCCGGCGGATTCAGCTTTTCGGCAACGGCGAGACCTCTTACCTCAAGCAATTGTCGCAAAAAGATCACTGGGAAGATATTGAAAAGTTTTTTTCTCAACAAATTCCTTGTTGCATCTTTTCAAACGGCTACCGTCCCGAAGAAAAATTCCTTCAAATTACCGAAAAATACGGCTGCCCTGTTCTAGCCTCTGATCTTAACTCTTCGGACTTTACCGTACGCATTATCCGGGCTTTAGATGATGTCTTTGCTCCTCAGAAAACTATTCACGGCGTCTTTGTTGAAGTGTCCGGGCTCGGTGTACTGATTCGAGGAGACAGCGGAGTTGGCAAAAGCGAAGCCGCATTGGAACTGATTGAACGCGGGCACCGGTTGGTATGCGACGATGCCGTCGACATCCGTTGTGTCAGCGGCAATACACTCCTAGGAAAACCCGTCAATCCCGCGCTGGGACATCACCTGGAAGTTCGTGGCATTGGTATCATCAATGTCGCTCAACTGTTTGGTGTCGCCGCGATCCAATTTCAAAAAGAGATAGAGATGGTGATGGAATTGGAACTTTGGGATCCGTCCAAGGAATATGAACGACTGGGGACCAAAGATAAAACCGCCGAAATCCTCGGGGTGAAACTTCCTTTGATGCAAATCCCCGTTAAACCTGGCCGAAATATCGCTATTATCATCGAAACTGCGGTCATGAATCATCGACTTAAGAAGATGGGTATCCATTCTGCGCAAGAATTTCATGAAAATGTCATTCAATGGCTTGAAAGTGAGAACGCTCGTAACGTATATTTACGCAAAACAAAAGGGGTAAACACCCAGTGATTGAGGTTTTCGAATAATGGTGGAAAAGGTAGTGACCGTGAAGAACCGTGCAGGAATTCACGCTCGTCCCGCAGGTATGATTGTCACACTTGCCAATAAGTTCGAATCTCAGATTTTTATCGAGAAAGAAAACGACAAAATCAACGCGAAATCAATCATGGGGCTCATCACCCTTGGTGTACTGTGCAATACTCCGATTAAGATTTCAGCCAACGGTACAGATGAACAACAAGCCGTGGACGCACTTGCTCTTTTGATTGATAACCGCTTCGAAGAATAAATCAAAGGCCTTTTAGGGCCCTTCAGGGCTGGAGTCTATGGATAAAGATCTTTCCAGTTCCAAGCGTCTCGGCCCCTTTCTCAGCCTGTTGTTTCTGTATCTTCTTTTAATTGCCCTCACGCTGTTTCTGTCCCAACAGGTTCTAGCAGATATTGCCCGCGGCAATTCGCTCTTCAACCGAGCACTCATACCCGTTGTATCGCTCTTACCGCTGACACTATTGGGGGCCGTGGCCTACCAAGGGTTTCAACTGTGGCGGCAACGAAAGCAAAACCAATCCGGTAGCCGACTCAAACTCCGCCTTACCCTTTTTTTTAGCTTAGCGGCGATTTTAGCCTCCTTACCCCAAGGATTGCTTTCGGTGACTTTTATTGATGCCACCTTGAGATCCTGGCTGCTCCCTTCACTAAACCATCTTCAAGACTCCGCCCATCAGCTGGGGCAGTATCAACACACGATCCACACCTTGATTCTGTTCTTTTATTTGATGTTTGCCTTACCCATTTTTCTGATCGCAGTGCTTATTGGTTTTACGATGGGAGATGATCTCATTCGCCCTTTGATCAACCTTGAGACAGCTACCCGACGTGTCGCCGAGGGGGACTACACCGTGCGAATCCTTACCCCAGAGCACGATGAGTTGGCTTTTTTGGCTACGTCCTTCAATGCCATGACCAGCGAGTTATCTTTGTCCCGAACAAAAATTCAGCAAACAGAAAAAATTACTGCCTGGCAAGAAATTGCCCGCCAGCTTGCTCATGAAATCCGCAACCCTCTCACCCCTATCCGATTATCTGCCGAACGCATCAAAAGACGAAAAGACACCGACCCCCAACACCTGGCAGAGGTAGTTGATCCTGCAGTTCAAGCTATTCTTTTAGAGGTTCAACGGCTAGATGTCCTGTTAAAAGAGTTCTCGGACTTTGCCAGACTGCCCGCCCCCAAAAAACAAAAGTTTCAGCTTACACCCTTACTGGATTCGATCATCACCGTTTATACGGTTTCGCATCCCGAGATCCTTGTCCATGCCGAGGGGCTCAAACCCGAGATCGAACTTTACGCCGATCGGGCACAAATGGGTCAAGTCTTTACCAACTTGATCAAAAATGCGGTCGAAGCAATGAACGGAATAGGAGAGATTTTTCTCCGCTCCAGCCTTGTCAAAAAGGGTGACAAGACCTATTGTAGAGTTCAAATTCACGATCTTGGTCCAGGTCTTTCTGAGGAAGTACGAGTTCGTGCCTTTCAACCCTATTTTACCACAAAAAAAGATGGGACAGGTCTTGGCCTGGCCATAGTGGAACGGCTAGTCTTTGACCATCAAGGAACCGTTTGGTTTGAATCGCAGGCAGGGTTTGGAACGACATTCTTCGTGGAATTACCGATGGAGGAAGCATGCGAAACCCCATCATGATCATCGATGACGAACCGGGAATTCGCTCCGTTCTCGGTGCTGTCCTGAACGACGAAGGGTTTTCTGTTTTAGAAGCTTCTTCGGGCCTAGACGCCTTACGAATCTTAAAAACAGAATTGGTCGATTTGATCTTTCTCGATGTCTGGATGCCTGAAATGGGCGGCTTGGATGTCCTCAAGGCTGTCAAAGCAGACTGGCCTGATTTGCCCGTCATCATGATCTCGGGTCACGGCAAAATTGATATGGCCGTACGCGCCATCAAAGAAGGTGCCTTCGATTTTGTCGAGAAACCCCTTTCGATCGATAAAACCTTAGCTAGTGTTCAAAATGCCCTCAAGTTCTCGGCTTTATCACGCGAAAACCGAGAACTTCGTGAATCTCTCTTTTTAGAGGATTCCATGATTGGCGAGTGCTCCGCGATGCAACGGGTAAAAGAACTGATTCAGCAGAGTGCGGCCACTGACTCACGGGTCATTATTCTCGGGGAAAATGGGACCGGCAAAGAGCTTGTCGCGCGAGAAATTCACCGCCAAAGTCAACGTTCCCGTCACGCCTTCGTAGAAGTCAACTGTGCGGCTATTCCGGACTCCTTGATCGAAAGCGAGCTTTTTGGGCACGAAAAGGGTGCCTTCACCAGCGCGATTGGCCGCCGTAAGGGAAAATTTGAGCTAGCGGACGGGGGCACTCTGTTTCTTGATGAAGTCGCAGACATGTCGCTCCATGCTCAAGCAAAAGTCTTACGAGCAATTCAAGAGATGCGCTTTGAGCGTGTAGGCGGAGAAACAACCCTAGCTGTCGATGTTCGCGTGATTAGTGCCACAAATAAGGATATTCCCAAAGAAGTCGGAACCGGGCGTTTCCGAGAGGATCTTTTTTACAGACTCAACGTTGTCCCAATTTATGTCCCGCCACTTCGTGAACGGCAAGAAGACTTGCCTCTTTTGGTAGATTACTTTTTTAAAAAATTTCGCAAAGAATCAAAAGCTGAAGTCCTTGAGGTCCCCCATTTTACCACAGAGGCGTGGAAAGTGCTCACCGAGCACAGCTGGCCCGGCAATATTCGCGAGTTGAAAAACTTTCTCGAACGTCTATTGATTATGACTGACAATGATGAAATTGATGCAGAACAAACCAAACTCATTCTCGGACAAAGCTTTGCCGTGTCGGCGCCGGTGACTCCCCTACAGCCCTGGCTCAATATGCCCCTTAATGACGCCAAAGAAGCTTTTGAAAGGGCTTTGATCGAAGAAAAACTCCGAGAAAACCGCTATAATGTTTCCAAGACGGCACAAGCCTTAGGGCTTTACCCGAGCAATCTTCACAGTAAGCTGAAAAAATTCGGCATCGAGACAGGGAAATGAAGGCCACCACAAAACGCCAAGAAGAAGTTCTTGATTTTATCAAGTCGTACCTGCTCAGCAACAAATTTCCCCCCACAATTCGCGAGATAGCCAACCATTTTGAAATTTCTGTGAAAGGTGCCTACGATCATATCAAGGCGCTTGAAAAAAAAGGACTCATACACTGCAACCAGAACCGCTCCCGTGCGATCGAAATTCTCGATGACGATAACGAAGATCATGCCATCCTTCGTATTCCCCTGTTGGGCCGAGTAGCCGCCGGGCTTCCTATCATGGCCGAAGAGAATTTTGATGGGAATGTCCTTCTGCCTCTCACCTTTTTAGGCGCAGGAAGCCACTTTGCGCTTCGCGTTCATGGGGATAGCATGCAGGGGGCAGGGATTATGGACGGCGATCTTGCCGTTATTCGGGCTCAGTCATCGGCTGAAAATGGCGAAATTGTTGTTGCCATGACAGAAGACGATGCAGTTACCCTAAAAAGGTTTTTCAAAGAAAAAAATCGCGTCAAGCTTCAGCCAGAAAATCCCGCCTACAACGCGATTTTCTCTCAAAACGTAAAAATCTTAGGTAAACTGGTCAATTTGATACGGCGGTACGAGTGAAGGCGAAATTCAACTCTCGGATCTGGTTGCTCCTTGGTCCCGAGACCGGGCAAAAGCAGGACTTTGTTCAAGAGCTTAAAAAGAACCTCGAAACCGAATTTCGACAGCCACCAGAAGTCCACCGGCACTACGCGTTCGAAAGCGATTTTTCAGAATTGATTTCGCTTGCCCTGAACGGAGATTTATTTTGTGCCCATAAGCTCGTCCTCGTTTCGAGTGCAGAAGACCTCAAAAAAGCCGACGCCGACAAACTTAAGGATTTTCTCAACCACCCTGACCCCCCGTCCACTCTCGTTCTCCTTTCAGACGAAACCCGTCACGACACTCTCGGAAAAGTTCTTCCCAAAGAGCAAGTCAAAATCTTTTGGGAAATGTTTGACCAACAAAAAAAAGGCTGGGTCATCAATCACTTCCAGAAGCTAGCCATGACAATGGAACCAGATGCGGCAGACTTCTTTCTTGAAATGGTCGAAAATAACACTGACCAGATTCGTCTCGAAGCCCAAAAGCTATCGGCGTTCTTAGGCCAAGGCGCCGTCATCACTTTGGATGCTTTGGAATCCTTTCTCGTTCACACCCGAGAAGAAAATGTCTTTACACTCTTTGAGAGAATTGCCGAAGGGTCCTTTCCTAAAGCCTTGGAGGTCTTGAAGAAAATCCTTGCCGCCAAAGAAACAGAGGGCATTGGCCTCCTTGCCGGGTTAGTGTGGCAGTTTAAAGTCCTGTTGAGTCTTCATCTCAAACTTCGAGAACGCAATACCGTTGAAGAAAGTCTGGCCGCTCTTAACGTTCGTGCCAAGAAAGCCCAGACAAATTACAAATCCGCCGCAAGGATTTACTCCCTGACGGATGTTCAGAATATCCTTGTTCTTATAGCCGAATTTGATTTTCGGCTCCGCCAGTATCGGGCCGAACACCATGGACTTTTGCTGGAACTCTTTCTGTACCATCTTATGGTACGCAAGGGAATCTTACCCCAAATTCCCGAATTCTAGCTTTCCGAGCTGTGCCATTGAGCCTGTCCCTGGGTTTCAGCGGTAATTGCGGCTTCGAGCGCTAAAGAGAGCTCTTGGCTTACGTCAAAAGACAAGCGTGACTCCTCGTGATACGACTGATTAATCCTGGTTACACCGAAGCGTTCAAGAACTCGGCGAACCCGCCCCTCTTCGGCAAAGGGAACCTGCACGACAAGCGTTTTCCACTGAACGCGAGGAACCCAAAAAGCCTGGGCAATTACAGCTTTTGCTGTCATGGCATAAGCTCGAGCCAGACCACCTGTCCCTAACTTTACCCCCCCAAACCAGCGAATTACCGCGACAAAGACGTCCGAGGCCAATTCCCCCTTCAGGACTTCCAACACAGGGCGCCCCGCCGTTCCCGACGGTTCTCCATCATCCGAGCACCCCATCGTCTGACTGTGTTCCGTTCCACAAATGAAGGCATGGACGACGTGAGTGGAATCCCGGTATTCCGCTTTGAGTCTACGAAGTTGTTCGCGGGCCTCGGACGCCTCCTGACAAGGCAAAAGTATCCCGAGGAAGCGGGACTTTTGTAGGGTCAACTCGGTGCGACAGGGTGTTTCTATGGTTTGCCAAGCCCTTGCTTTACCGCTCACCTGTCCTTCCTCCTGAATGGGCCCAAGTCTCCTGACGCCGCTCATTGGCGGCAAAGAAGCCTCGCCACAAAACCGGCCCCTTTTGTGCAAGGTCACCTGTAGGCAAAATTTGTTCGCCCTGCGAATCCCAAAATTGGGAGAGTAGTACTGGATGAATTGCCTCGAGCGTTAACCTGCCGTGTCGAAGCCCTACCCGAATCCTCATCAAGCAAGAATCACCCGTCTCGGCCCGGTTACGCCAACCCTCTGAAGGTCCCAAATCCTCGGTTTGATCCGACGCAAAATTCCCCATCGAAGAAAGGATGAGACTTTCTCCGCGCTTGGTTGAAACAACCCACCAAGGACGCAGAACGTGGGGATGTTGCACCCACACCACATCTGCACCTGCCCGGGCGAGTTCATCAAAAAACCGGTGTTCCCAAGGCTGAGTCACGGGATCATACTCGATCCCACCGTGAACAGCGACGACCAGCCAATCAACCTTTTGGGCTAGCTCACGGACACGATTTAGGGCCTCTAAGCGGGCGCCTAAGTTCTTTCCACCCCAAAAATCTTGGTAAGGGTAAAGCGCTACCCCTTCTTTACCCTCAGGCTGATTGACAAACGTTGAAAAACCCAAAAAGCCGATTTTCCAGCCGTGAATTTTTATCACAGCATCTAAAAATCGTTGATTCTCGTCGGGGCGCACCCCCGAAAACCAAATAGGATACTTCTGCGAAAGTTCTGAAAAGGCTTGAGACGTACCCCTCACCGAGGGCCACCCAAAATCGTTGGCATGGTTGTTAGCTGTATTAAAAACGTTAAAGCCCGCCTGAATCGCCGCAACCACATACGGTGTGTGCGTATTAAAAGCAGGATACCCGCTGGGGGGCCGATCATCCTGAACGGGGCTCTCCATGTTAATGAAGTTCAAAGCATCGGCTCGAAGCCACGGCTCAGCCCCGGTATACAGCCGCGCCAGGTCGGCTTGATTCTGTAGTCTGAGGGGGGCCATCAGATCACCAGCAAAACCCATCCAGAGCGGAGGAGGTTCAGGATTTCCTACGAAAAGAAGAGCCGCCGCAACCAAAGCGAATACGGCCAGCCCATGAGCCGGGGCATCGACCATGCTTGGATTGTATGGGAAAAATCTTCCCAAAGCAACGATATCTTGCGATTTTTTCTCACTTGGTGTTCAAAGGTCTCGTGCGACGATTAGGCTTGTCCCGAAAATCCTGCGACTATCGATAACATTTATTTCATTATATAGGAATACTTTAGCGTAAATTAGTTTTTAAACTTTCGTTCTTGGTGTTCAATTCTCTTTTTTGGCATGCCTTATGCATTACCTTAAGTGGCGATTTCGCCAGGAGGAAGATGATGAAAAAGCTTACGGCAGTCTTTGGGATGCTGGTTGCTGGACTCTTAGTAGCCAGCACCGTGTCTGCGCAAAATGTTGGCCCTGGAGGCTGGGGTCCGGGTTCCGGTCCTATGATGGGCCAAGGCTACGGACCTCAGGGTTTTGGGTGGACCGAAGGTTCTTCGGTTACCAGAGAATTTAAGAAGGCCACGGGTACTCTCATTGTGGGACAAACCTTGGTACCTCAGTTTCAGGCTGATGGCGTCAAATACCTTTTGATGCTCCCCGGCTATGCTCGCTTCGAGCTGGCTGACCTCAAAAACGGCGACACCGTTACCTTTGAAGGGGTGGCAATGATTCTGAAAAATGCTCAGGAACCAACCCGGTATATCTTTCACCCCTTTAAGGCGGTAGTCAATGGAAAAACCATTGAGCTGGGAGGTATGATGGGCTATGGCCCGCGAGGTCATCATGGCTTTGGGCCTGGCGCAGGACGTGGCCCCGGTATGATGGGTGGCAACGGATGGGGTGGGAACTTCCCTGGGCAACAGGAACGCTAATCCCCTAACCCCAAGGCCCTTTGGCAAACAGAAACAGCGGCTTGAAGAAAAGCCGCTGTTTTTTATCGAGGGAGAGTTTAGAATGCGCAGTGTGACCTCGGTTAAAAAGCTTCTAAAACCAGATCTTCTCCCTTTCTTAATTTTAACCACTGTTTTCTTGGTGGGAGCAGGCTTTTGGGTGCTCTTTGCCCTTGGCGAGAAAGAACGACTTCAAGACTATTTTCATTTTTCAGCCGAACGGATTTCTGATCAACTTGTTCGGGCACAGATGATGTCACGGTTTGAACCGGCATTTTTACCCCGGAACATTCTCGGCTTTGGTATTTACGATGAAGAAGGCTTTGCCCTGCAAACCTGGGGCCAAGTGCCCCGCCGTCTTTCACAATTTCCTCCAACCTTTAATTACGAGCCCTCCCAAGGTCCCTTTAACCACCCAAACCCAGAACGTTCCCTTCTCATTGAACAACCGCAAAACACCTATGACTTCATAAAATCTTTGACTCCACCCTGGTTAGCAGGCCATCCTCGCGGTTTCAGGATGAGGATGCCTCCTCGGATGTTTGGCGAACCCGGTTTAAGTCGTGAACATTATGTTTTCCTCAAGCTAGTAAATCCCCACTATCGAGCCACCCAGGAGGGTTGGGCGGTCGCAGTAGTCCTAGGGCCTCTCCTTTGGGCAGCTCTCTTAACTTGGATCGGCTGGCTGTGGGTCCGAACCCGTAGGTATGAGCGGGATTTGGTAAAAACCCGCGAGGTCCTTTCCTTCGCAGAAGCCGCAAGGACACTCTCCCACGAAATTCGTAATCCTCTCTCGGCAATTTTGTTGCAAACGGCACTTTTAGACCGTAAGCAAGAGGAAGTTCGCATCATCGAAGAAGAGACTCGGCGTATAAGTCGCCTCGTAGAGCGTGTCCGCGATTTTCTAGGAGACGCCCGTGGGAAGCCCGAACCGCAAAACGTATGGCAGACCTTAGCTCTGCTTAGGGAACGTTTTGCCCAGCCTTTTCGCTTAGAACCTGACCAGGATCCGGGGTGGTTTGTGGCATTTGATGAGGTAAGGTTTCGCTCCGTTCTGGAAAACCTTTTAAAAAACGCCTATGAAAGCGGTCCTGAGCCAGCCGTACAGGCTCGCGTAAGCCAACCACGGCCCGGCCAGCTCCGTGTTGAAATCCTTGATAATGGTCTTGGCCTCGGTGTCGATGCCAACCGCCTTTTCACCCCCTTTTACACAACGAAGATTCAAGGTTCAGGCATCGGCCTTGCCGTGTCTCGACGTTTTGTCGAAGCGGCGGGAGGGCGTATAAAACTCACCAACCGCCATAATGCTCCTGGGGCTCTCGCTGAAGTAGAGCTTCCTCTAAACCCAGAAAATTCCTCACCCTGGCAGGCTGCCTCGTCATGAAAGATTCTCGTATTTTGGTCGCCGACGATGAAAAGAACATCCGCGAAGCGCTGGTAAAAATCCTTGCTGTCGACGGCTTCGCCGCTGAAGCTGTAGAAAACGGACTCTCAGCGCAACGTCGCCTTCAAGAAGAAGCTTTCTCAGCGGTCATCGCCGATCTCAAAATGCCAGGAATGGATGGGCTTGAACTGCTCACTTGGTGTCGCTCGAGTGGTCCGGATATTCCTTTCTTGATGATCTCAGCCCATGGCGACATTCCTGACGCCGTCGAAAGTATGAAGCGTGGTGCTACCGACTATTTAACCAAGCCGTTTGACCCTGCTGAGCTTTTGCTTCGTTTACGGCGTGCCCTTGAAGCCGGTCGCGACCGTCGTTTAGCGGCCTCTTTCCGCGAAGCTCCGCTCCATGACGAAAACCCTCCTTCGGCAATCTGGTCAAAAATCGAGACTGTTCTATCTAAAGCCGCAGTAACACCGTCGTTGATCCTTATTACCGGCGAAAGTGGCACAGGCAAAGAGGTGCTGGCGCGACGAATTCATGCCTTGAGCCCCTGGGCGGAAGGACCATTTGTCGCTGTCAACGTTGGAGGATTGCCCGAGACACTCCTCGAGAGCGAATTGTTTGGTTACGAGAAAGGCGCCTTTACGGGTGCAGACCGACGCAAAGCAGGCCTCTTTGAGCTCGCCGCTGGGGGTACCTTGTTCTTGGATGAAATTGGTGAGACTCCACTTTCACTCCAAGTAAAACTCTTACGCGTCATTCAAGAACGCAAGATTCAACGCTTAGGCGGTATTGTCCCCATCCCCGTTGAAGCCCGTCTCTTAGCGGCCACCAACCGTGATCTCTTGGCCGAAGTTCAGTCTGGACGGTTTCGCGAAGACCTTTTTTACCGCCTCAATGTCGTTCCCATCACCTTGCCTCCTCTTCGAGAAAGGCGAGAAGACATTCCCTGGCTCTGTTCCCGTCTCTTAGCCAAGTTGGCGCCGTCGATGGGTAAAGCGATTCCTGGCCTGAGTGTAACCGCCCTCAAAAAGCTCCAAAGTTATGATTTTCCTGGCAACGTGCGTGAACTCGAAAATCTCTTGGAACGCGCCCTTATTTTTTCGGAAGGACCAGTTATCGAAGCGGTCGATATTGATTTGCTCGTTCCTGAACCCGAAGGTGAAAAACGAGAAAGCCAAGAAATTCTCCCTGGTTCGCTTAGTGCCATTGAGCGTCAGGCCATTGAAAGTGCGCTTTACAAATGGGAAGGAAATCAAACAAAAGCTGCCCAAGAACTCGGAATCAGCCGAAGGACGCTTTTTAATAAGATTAGAGAATACGGCTTACATAAAATTTCTTAAATAATTGACCAGAACGGCCTAGAATTGCCTCTCTTTCCCTTGACGAACCTTCGGGTGAAGCCCATTGTGTGGAGTACCATATTGACCAAGGAAGGGGGTACATGGCCATCCAAAAGTACTTCGACCAGCAGACCTGGCAACGCATCAAGGCCTTTGCTGACACAAAACCAACGCCGTTCTTGGTGGTGGATCTGGCCACCATTGAACGAAAATACCGCGAACTTCAAGAAAACTTTCCCGAAGCGCGAATCTTTTATGCGATTAAAGCCAACCCAGCCGTCGAAGTCCTCCAACTTTTGGCCGACCTAGGTGCGTGCTTCGATGTGGCTTCGATTTATGAGCTTGATCGAATTTTGTCGATTGGTGTCACCCCCGAACGCTTATCCTTCGGCAACACCATTAAAAAGCGTTCAGACATCAAGTACTTTTATGACAAAGGCGTACGGATGTTCGCGACCGACTCGGACGCCGACTTAGCCAACATCGCCTTTAATGCTCCTGGCTCCAATGTGTACATCCGCATCCTGACTGAAGGCGATCAAACCGCTGACTGGCCCTTGTCTCGTAAATTTGGTTGTCAGACCGATATGGCCCTAGACCTGGTCAACATGGCCAAACGGCTTTCCCTCCACCCTGTGGGGGTTTCCTTCCATGTCGGTAGTCAACAACGCGACATTGGTGCGTGGGACGCAGCCATTGCCAAAGTTAATCAACTGTTTTACCGTCTTTTGGAAGAAGACAATATCCGCTTAAAGATGATCAACATGGGTGGCGGCTTCCCGGCACAATACTTGGCGAAGGCTCACTCGCTGAACACGTACGCGCAAGAAATTCACCGCTTCCTCCGTGAAGACTTTGGTGATGACGTTCCTGAACTCATCCTAGAGCCGGGACGTTCCTTGGTCGGGGATGCCGGTGTGCTGGTCTCTGAAGTTGTGCTGATTTCGCGAAAGTCCGTTAACGCCCTCAATCGCTGGGTCTACACGGATGTCGGCAAGTTTCAAGGCATGATCGAAACCCTGGATGAAGCCATCAAATATCCGCTTTTCACCGACCGGACCCTGTACGATGATGATAATGCGGAAATGGAAGAAGTCATTATAGCCGGTCCAACCTGCGATTCCATGGACATCCTCTATGAAGACTACAAATACCCTCTTCCGATGAACATGGCCATCGGCGATCGTTTGTACTGGTGCAGTACAGGGGCCTACACAACCAGTTACGCCTCAGTTGAGTTTAACGGCTTTCCTCCCTTAAAGGGTTATTTCATATAAGTTTACGCACGGTTTTCGTTTCCGGGAACCGTGCTCTTTTTTTTACCGGAATTGACTTTTTCGGCTGATGGGCATAGTCTAAACGTCTCTTGTACCCCGGTTCCGAGGAGACGCATTATGGCCGATAAAAGCGGAAAGGTTCAGCTTTTCCTTCAAATTTTTGAAAGCATTCTCAAAGCTCGCGAGATAGACGTTCTGGAACAGGATTATACCCAGAGGGGAGAGGCCTTCTTTCACGTCTCTGGCGCTGGTCACGAGAACGTCGCCTTTCTCAACCCCTACCTGATTCCCGAAGACTACCTCCATTGTCACTACCGCGATAAATCTCTGATGTTGGCTCGCGGTGTTACCTCTCGACAGTTTTTTCTCAGTCTTTTCGCCAAGGATCAAAGCCACAGCCGTGGCCGACAGATGTCAGCACACCTCAGCGATCCTGCGCATAACGTTTTAAGTTTAGTCGGCCCTGTAGGCAATAACGCTTTGCAAGCTGCTGGCTTGGCCGAGGTCGTTAAAAATAAGGCAAAGAATCCCGTCGTTCTTTGCGCCTTAGGTGATGGGATGTCCCAGCAGGGTGAGGTTCTCGAAGCCATTGCCCATGCCGTCCGCGAAACGCTCCCCGTTCTGTTCCTCATCGAGGACAATAACTGGGCAATTAGTACAAAAACTCAAACAAAAACCTTTTATGATCACCCCGAGGGGCCAGCCTCCGAATTCTATGGTATCCCGATTACCCGAGTGGATGGTCGCGACCCCCTTACCGTCTACGAGACCTTTGGCCAAGTGGTCACCGCCATGCGAGCCGACCGCAAACCTGCCATTGTTGTTTTCCAAGTCTCTCGGCTCAATAGCCACACCAACGCCGATGACCAGCGGCTCTATCGTACAACAGAGGAAATTGAAGAGACTCGTCGCCGCGACGACCCGATTCTCTTTCTCCGCAAATGGCTCATTGATAACGGCGTCGCTGAGAGCGACTTAGACGCACTTCATAACCGCCTCCGCGACGAGCTACGCCAAGAAGCAATCGACGCTCAGGATAGTCCCGAACCAGAACCCTGTTTTACAGCGAAAGCTGAGCTACCTAAAGCTCTTACCGATCCCGCCCGTGAGTACCGGGGCAACAGCGACGGCGATCAAATCACCATGTTAGAAGCCATACGCGAAGTCCTAAAAACAAGATTGTCTTGGGATGAAAAAGTCAGCCTCTTTGGCGAGGACCTCGAAGATCCCAAAGGTGATGTCTTTGGCATTACCAAGGGTCTCAGCCAAGCCTTCCCTGGCCGAGTACGAAACTCTCCGCTGGCGGAGTCTACCATTGTGGGGGTTTCCGTTGGCCGCGCCCTAGCGGGTGATCACCCTGTTGCCTTCCTGCAATTCGCAGACTTTTTTCCGATTGCTTATAACCAGATCTTTGCCGAGCTGGGCTCCATGCATTGGCGAACCGACGGCGGCTGGAAATGCCCCGTCATTATTATGGCGACCTGTGGCGGGTTCAAACCCGGCTTGGGGCCGTTCCATGCCTCTAGTATGGAGTCCATCGCCGTTCACACTCCCGGACTCGATGTGTACATGCCGGCTACCGCCGGTGATGCGGCCGGCTTGCTCAACGCCGCGTTTGAATCCCAGCGGCCGACCATTTTCTTTTACCCGAAAAGCTCGCTGAACGACCGTTCGGCAGCCACCAGTCGCGACGTAGCCCGTCAGATTGTGGCAATCGGTAAAGCACGTATCCACCGCAAAGGCGACCACTTCACCTTTGTCGGCTGGGGGAATACGGTCGCGCTTTGCGATAAAGCGGCGCAGGCCCTTGAAAAAGCTGGGGTCACCAGTGACGTAATTGACTTACGCTCCCTTTCGCCTTGGGATGCCGACGCCGTGGTAGAATCGGTACGACGAACCGGCCGCCTCATTATTGCCCAAGAAGACAGCCTAACCGCCTCGATGGCCAGTGAGATCTCTGCCACGGTCGCCGAACGACTAGGTGGCCAGGCCCACATCCGCCGCGTTTCTAGGCCTGACACGCATGTTCCTTTCCATTTTGAAAATCAGCTTGAAGTTCTACCCTCCTACAAACGCATTCTCACCGAAGCGGTAGAAATGCTGGGGGGCAAGCTAACTTGGATCCAGGATAAGGCGCTTGAAGCAGGATTTGCCTTTGTTGAAGCCGCCGGCTCAAGCCCCTCCGACGAATCAGTCACCGTTCTCGAATGGAAAGTAAAGGTCGGTGATGACCTGAAACCGGGCCAAATGCTGGCCGAAATGGAAGCTGATAAAGCGGCGTTTGAATTGGCCTGCCCTCTCGAAGGCAAACTGGTAGAAGTCCTTGTTCCCGTCGGCGACATGGTTAAAGTGGGTACGCCACTCTTAAAAATTGCCACAGGGAACGCCCGAGTCGCCCGCAAACCGGCCACCCAAGAAAACCCTGGCACACCCTCCATTGAACTGCCCGCTTCTGCCACGATGGCGGCTGCACCCGCAAGCGCCGCACTTCCCGCTTTGGCGAACCACGGTCCTGTTGCAGGTATTGCGGGAATCGCGATTGCCCCTGGCTCACGCAAAATCTCAAACGAAGAGATTTCACGCCAATGTCCCGAATGGACACCCGAAGATATCTACAAACGTATCGGCATTGAATCGCGCTTCTGGGCCAACGAGGACGAAACCGCCGTAACTTTGGCCGTCAAGGCAGCCCGACAGCTTCTCGCTCAGCACCAGTTAACCGCTAAAGATCTTACTGCGGTTTTCTGTTCAACAGGAACGCCTGTCAAATTTACTCCGTCGACAGCCTGCCTTGTTTTGGCTGAACTTTCGCAGGGCCTAACACCCCAGCCCGAAATGCAAGCTGCCGACATCAATAGTGCCTGTTCTGGATATCTTTATACCCTGCAAGCCGCCTACGATCACTTGTTACACAACCCCGCCGGTAAGGTCCTGGTACTCAGTACCGAGGTCTTATCCCGCCGCACCGATCCCGCCGACTACCAAACCGCACCGATCTTTGGTGACGCCGCGACAGCGACTCTTGTTGTCGGCGCCGAAAATGCCAAACAGATGCTGGCGTCGATTGATAGGCCAGTTCTGTCCGCCAAGGGCGAAAACGGTGATATTCTCCGCGTTCCCCTGACAGGCGATGGCTATATCTACCAGGACGGCCCCAAAGTATACGTTGAGGCCATTCGGCACATGATTGCACAGCTTGAAGAGGCTTGTTCCGTCGCAGGCCTAACCCCCAATGACCTCGATCTTGTTGTAGCGCACCAGGCCAACCAACGTATTCTTAACGCCGTTCGCCAAAAGACCAAACTGCCCGTCGAAAAGGTTTTTAGCAATATCCGGAACTATGGCAACACCTCGTCCAATACGATTCCGTTGGGCCTGTACGAGCTCCTCCCCGAACGGCGGCCCGGTAAGCTCATCGGTCTCACGGCGTTCGGCGGTGGCTTCACCTTCGGGGCGGCGGTACTTCGCACCCTATGAGTTGGATCACCGCGGCCGAACTCGTACGCTCTGGTCGGCTTCGGCCAGCGCCTCTCCTTGCCGAAAGCTTAGTAAAAGCCGCCCTAGCCGAAGACCTAGGGCGGGGCGGCGATATCACGAGCGATTTGATCTTTGCTCCTGATCATCGCAGTGCTTTTGTCTTGCGCGCCCGCCAAAACGGTGTCCTGGCAGGTTTAGCACCTGCCCTTACCGTGTGGGCCTACCTCGATGAAACCGTCGAGCTACAGGTGGCGGTTCAAGACGGCGAGCGCATTACCTCGGGCACGGCAATCTTAGAAGTGCGGGGTCCAACACGTGCCTTGCTGACCGGTGAACGGACGGTGTTAAACTTTTTGGGCCACTTGTCCGGGATTGCCACAAGAACGCGGCGGTTTGCCGACCTTGTCGATGGTACGAAGGCCCGGATTGTTGACACTCGCAAAACTCTCCCTGGGCTCCGTACTTTTCAAAAGTACGCTGTGACCTGCGGTGGGGGCTTCAACCACCGTCTCGGCCTGGACGACGGCGTTCTGATCAAAGACAATCACATTGCCGCCTGTGGATCGCTCACTGAAGCGGTGCAACGAGCCCGAAAAGCACTAGGCCATACCGTTAAGGTTGAAGTCGAAGTCGATACCCTTGAACAGTTTGAAGAGGCCCTACCGCTGGCAGACATTATTCTTCTGGATAACTTTACTACCGCCGACATGGCAACAGCGGTGTCACGCCGAAACAGCCTTCCCGGCGTAAAACCACTCCTCGAAGCTTCGGGAGGGGTGAATGAAGCCACGGTGCGGCCCATTGCTGAAACGGGGGTTGATGTGATTTCTATCGGAGCTCTCACCCACAGTGTTACCAATTTTGACTTTGGCTTGGATGCTTCTATTCCCCTGAGAACCCGCTCCGCCGTGTCCGTTTAAGGCGCGCTACTGATCGTTCGCGCTTTTCTCGGTCAACGAGATACGCATGAACCGTTTCTGCGACGGCCTCAGGAACACCTCCTCGTAGGGCGATTTCACTAGGCTCAGCGGAAGCGAGAGCCTCCAGGCTGCCAAACTCCTTCAAAAGAGCACGGCTCCGTTTTTCCCCAATCCCCGGCACCGATTCCAAGGTCGTCAGTTTGAGTTGTTTGGAGCGCAAAAGTTGATTGAACCCAGTAGCGAATCGGTGGGTCTCATCTCGCACCGCCTGAAGCACCCGAAGCGCTGGCGACCCCCGAGGCAAGAGCACCGGATCACTCGTATGGGGAAGAAAGATTTCCTCCTCCCGTTTTGCCAAACCGACCACAGGGATTTTGAGCCCTAAGGTTTCCAAAACAGAAAAGGCCGCATTGACCTGGCCCTTTCCCCCGTCAATCAAAATCAGGTCCGGTAAATCCTTGTTCTCGTTAAGTAATCGGCTGTAGCGTCGGGCTACAGCTTCCTTAATCGACTGAAAGTCATCGATCGCGCCCTGAAGCGACTTGATATGAAACTTACGATAATTCTTTCGGTCAGGACTACCGTTCCAAAACGAGATGAGAGAAGCTACGGGGTTTGTACCATCCAACTGGGCAATGTCAAAGCCCTCAATTCGGTGAGGCATTTTTTCTAAGCTGAGAACCCGCTTTAACTCAATCAGCGCATGCGCATTTCCCCCCGTTTCTAGGCGCTTCTTTAAGTCAAGCCAGGCATTTTCTTTCGCCATGCGGAGAATGGCCTGATGACGGCCACTTTCTGGAACGGTTAATTCTGTTGTTGGTGATTTTTCGTGGAGAAATTGTCCTGCGGCTTCTAATTCAATGGGATGAGAAAGGTAGATCGCTTCGGCGGGAACAGCACGGCTGGTGTAGTAAGACACCAGGAATTCCTCAAAGGCTTCTTCCTCGCCGGAGTAGATTTCGGTTTGGAAAAGGTCCCGTCCCAGCAACTTCCCGCCGCGCATCTGTAAGACGACGAAAGTCGCGTGATTCCCTTCGGCCGCCAAGGCAATGTAGTCACGTTGCTCTGGATTCAAGTCGACAATCTTCTGCGCTTCTGCCAGCTCCTCCAGTGCCTTTATGGTATCCCGAAGTCCGGCCGCCGCCTCAAACTTCCATTCAGCGCTAGCTGCCAGCATCTGGGCGTTCAGCTCTTTCAAGAGGCCAGACGTTCGGCCCGACAAAAGATTCCGCACTTTAAGAACGTGCTTGCGGTACCCTTCGACATCCACCTTCCCTACGCAAGGAGCCTGACACTTCCCTAAATGATAGTAGAGGCACGGCTCTTTGCGCCGCCGAAGCGGCCCCCGACATTTTCTGAGAGGGAATAGCTTTTCCGCCAGCTCTAGGTAGAGGTCCAGGTGGCGGATGTTGGGAAACGGCCCAAAGTACTCACTGCCATCTTCCACTACCCGGCGAGTTTTGAACACCCGAGGGAATTCCTCTTTGGTCAGGCGGATCAGGGGGTAGGACTTACCGTCCTTTAAGAGGATATTAAACCGTGGCCGATGCTCCTTAATGAGGTTGTTTTCCAACAACAAGGCTTCATACTGATTATCGGTAACAATAAACTCTATGGAGTGAATGCGCCTCACCAACAGCTGGGTCTTCACATCCCGTCCGCTCATAAAGTAGGATTTTACGCGATTGACAAGGCTTTTGGCTTTTCCAACATAGATAATCGTCCCCTCGGCATCTCGCATGAGGTAAACCCCGCTTTGAGCCGGGAAGCTTTTTACAAGTTCCTTGAGATCTTCCTGCTGGGACAATTGATCCTATTCCTTTCCTTGCCGATAATGTAACGAAAAGGCGGTGTCTCAGCCAACCGCTGTTGAGGTCTTGTGGCAAAACTTTACCGTACCTTGAGCATAAGTCTTGCGGTCTGTGCGGCCGCGCTTTTCCCCAGCGGGCTTACCGCGCAACAACTCAGTTTTGGCCGTGAAAACGGTTGGAAAGACTGGAATCTGCAGGGAATCGGCCTTGAACGGGACAAAGAAGGCTACATGGAGCTTACTTTGGCGCGTGGAGGTGAAACCCAGGACGCTAAGACAGACCTCTTGGCACACTTTGATCACGGGTTATTGGACGATTCGTCGGGCCATTATTTTGTTTCAGGACCAGCCTCAGTGGCGTCTCGCGTGTTTTCACACATTGGAGACGGTAGCGCTGTCTTTCATGGTCGAACACCGATTGTGTATACAGCCGGGCAAAATGCTCTTTGGGGTCCTCACCAGGTGTGGGGCAGTTTTACGATAGAGTTTTGGCTTTACCCTACTGAAGGGGACGACGGCGAAACAATCTTGCAGTGGCAGGGGACCCGGACTTCCTCTGGTCCTGAGCAGGGGCAACTATTCCGTGTAGCTTTCGAAGACTCCCATTTAGTGTGGACCTTTCAAAACCTTTTTGCGCCCAGTCCCTCGGCTCCGGCTGTTACCGTCCGGCTCAGTGGTGTCTCCACCCTGATTCCTGACCAATGGCACCACCACATGATCCGCTATGATGCGAACACTGGTCTCTTGGAATACCTCGTTGACGGTGTCTCAGAAGCGGTGACGTATGTCACCCCCTCAAAAACGCAAGATGGCTCTCCCTACACCGTCATGACTGGACGAACCTCGGGCCAACTTCTGGTCGGGCCGAGGTACACGGGAGCTTTAGATGAACTTCGCTTGGAACGGGCTTGGGTCGAAACCCCTCAGCTCAATCGCTATTCTCCCACTTCGGGCGGTGGGGCAAGGGGAATAGCTCTCTCTCGCATCTTTGATTTGGGGATGCCGGATTCTCAAGTCCGCGCTATTCACATCAACTACCGGAACGTGGGAGCTTCCCAAGCCCTCTTCTCGTACCGGATGGCCAACGCCATCCGGTATCAATGGCAACCCGGTGGGCCAACGCTCAAAAGCCTTGCCTCCTCTCCGGCTACAGAAGAGTCAAGCTGGTTTCGCTTTGACCCGCATCAGCCCCTGTTGTCTCAAGCTCCCGGCGGCAAACTGCCCCAAGGTCGTTTTTTGCAATTGCGTATTGAACTCTTGCCCTCCGGGACCAACGATGAATCCCCGCACATCCAGCGCCTTGTCGTGGATTATCAAAAGAACCTTCCCCCACCGCCGCCCGAAGCAGTCTTTTTGACCCCCGGAAACGGGCAACTGAAGGTGAGCTGGCGACCGGTCATGAAGGGCCAGGTGGACGGCTATGTTTTGTTCTTCGGCACTTCACCTGGTGAATATTTTGGCACATCAGCGGCGCAGGGCTCAAGTCCTCTGGATGTTGGGAATGTAACGTCCTACACCCTCACCGGACTCATCAATGAACAAGTCTACTATGTCGCCGTGGCGGCGTATCAAAAGATTCCTCGGCCGGACACCCCCGGTACCTATGAGCGTCACCTCAGCCGAAATAGCCGTGAGGTCTACGCTCGGCCCCAAAGGACGATGCCATGACTGACCCCCGTCGGGCTGATTTGTTAGCCCGTTCCCTTAGTGCCTACCATTCCCATGATTTTGAGCTGGCGGCCAACCTCGCGAAGCAATTGCTCTTACTCGACGAAGATGACCCGGACGCCCACATGCTCTTGGGAAGTCTTTATGGGAGACAAGAACAGTACAGTCAAGCAATCAATCAGTTTTTTCGGGCCTTGGAAACGGCGCCCGACAACCCCGAGGCGTACAACAACATTGGGGTCATGTACCGTTCCTTGGGTCAGTTAGACCGCGCCAAAGAAGCCCTTGAAAAGGCCGCCGAAATCGCCCCGACCAACGCAGGAGTTTGGTACAACCTCGGTAATGTTCTCAAACAGCTAGGCCAACTGATAGAATCTCAACAAGCCTATCTCCGCTGTCTTGAGTTGAACCCGGGGAACGCCTTGGCGCAAAACAATCTGGGTACCATCTACGAAGCTCAGGGTGACCTCGCGCAGGCTGAAGAGTCTTACCGAAAAGGCCTAGAAAGCGACCCCAACAACCCCACCCTGCGCTTCAACCTGGGGCTAATCTATCAAAAACGAGACGACTTACCCCAAGCCCGCCAACTTTTTGAAGCGGCACTGCGCTACCGGCCGTCTTGGACTCCAGGAATCAACAACCTGGCAGTGACTTTACAAAAACTCGGAGAATCCCAGCAGGCCCAAGAGCTCCTCGAGGGTCTTGTTTCCGAAAAGCCAGAAAACGCTGAGGCTCTGAACAATTTAGGAATTTTACTCTTGGAAAAAGGGGATTTTGCGGGCGCTCAAACACAATTTGAAAAAGCTATCGCCCAAAATCCCCGCTATACCCGGGCTGTACTCAACCTTGACCGGCTTTACCAAAAGCAAGGCCGTTTGGCCGAATCGGTGGATCTGTTAGCACGATATAGTTTGCTTGACCCTCAGCAAGCCGAGGTTCGGTTGCAACTCGGAAAACTCCGGCTGCTTCAAAATTCTCCTGAAAAGGCCGAAGAGGATCTTTTAGCGGTTCTTAACCAGCAACCCGATAACCTCGAGGCGCTTCGAACCTTGGGTAATCTTTACCTGCAAACCAAACGAGCCTACTTGGTTGAAAAGGTTTCAGAGCGAATTCGTCGACTCAACCCCGAAAATGTCGATCTTCAACTCGATTTAGCACTCTTTCATGCCGGAGAGGGTGATACGGGAGCCGCAGTCGAAGCGGTACAAAAGTTCCTCAAGGTCCGCCCGCAAGACCTGAATGCTCGACTCCTACTCGCTCGGCTTTTGCACCAAATGGGTAAGACAAAAGAGGCGCTCAAACGGCTTGAAGCCCTTAACAAAGAGGACCCCCGCAATACGGCAGTTCTTACGGCGCTGGGGCAAATCTTTCGTGACACCGGCAACCAAAAAGCCTCTCTTGAAGTTGCGGATACCCTCTTGTCCTTGCAGGGCCAGCCGTCCGAGGAAAACCTCGATGCGATGATGGATACCATCGACTTTTATGAGCAGGCCGCCAATAGCCTGACCGACGAGGTGCGAGCAACCTGGGAACAAAACCTTCGCAAACTTGCCCAACCGGTTCAAGAAAACACCCACCTCGAAGAAGTTCAACCCGAAGACATGCTGGTTGAAGAACCGGCTTGGATGACGGCGGGCATTAACGACCAACAACCCTCGTTACTCGATTTGGGCGACCTCAACCCCGCCATCGTGTTAGCCGAAGACGAAGAAACCGTCAAAATCTATGATACCGACGAGATTATTCCTCAATTTGTCGACGAAGAAGAGGAAGAACTTGTCGCCGAAGTCTTACCTGGTTCAGGACCGGCACCCACAACTTTTCCACCAGCTCCACAACCGCAGGGAGCGCCGCTTCCAGCCACGGCGCCTTTGCCGACCAATGCGCCCCCTCCTCAACCACCTGCGGCCTTTAACCAGCCCCCGGTACCGCCCATCATCTCTGTTCCGTATCCGTATCCTTATCCGCCCTACCTGCAAACCCCGCCCTACCCGCAAACCCCGCCACCAGTACAACCCTCGGCACCACCGGTGGCCCCGGTCGCTCAGCATTCACCGGCACCAACGCCGCCTCCACCGCCGCAAGCTCCACCACCCGAACCTCCACACCCTGAGCCACCCCAAGACGTTGAATTTCTTGAAGATGATCTTTCGGCCTTTGATGAGGTTCCTGAACTTCAGGTCGAGGATATCCCGCCTCCCCCCGAAGAACCTCCAGTGGAAGATTTATCGGCGTGGGAAGAAGAGCCCCTAGAAGCTCACGACGATTTTCCCGAAGCAGAAGAAGTCGAAGACCTGGAAGAAGGAGAACCCGAGGTTCCCCAAGAGCCTCTTTTAGAGGGACAGCCGCAAAAAGTTCAATCTCTTATCGACTACTTAGGAAAATTGTCTCAATTTTTACCCCCGCCGATCAAGGAAAAGCTCTATGATGATGATATTCCCTTGAAATTGGAGAAAATACGTCTTAGTCTTACCCCCAAGGATAGTGAGCCTCCTTCGCTTTGGCCGGTTAAAGGCGAAGCGCCTTCGGTGACGAAAGAAAAGCTCAAAAACATCCTGGTCAAACTCAAGGAGAAGCTGAACGAATGAAAGGCGAGGAACTGCGCAAGGTCCTTTCGGCGTACATCGACAAGATGCCGCCGCTTCCCACCAGCATCGGTAAAATCCTTGAAATTTGCCAAAGGCCCAATGCCCAACCAGCCGACCTCAATAAGGTCATCTCGTTGGATCCTGTGCTTTTGGCGCGGGTCATGAAACTGATCAACTCTGCGTATTATGGTCTGAATCAAGAAGTAACCAGCCTTGTACGGGCCATCATCATGCTGGGTTTGAATACTGTTAAGAACTTAGCCCTCAGTACTGCCGTTCTCGGCACCGTGAATGCTGATCGCAATAAAAATGCGGCACTCAACCTCGAAGGTTTTTGGCTTCACTCGCTCTGCGTTGGGGTGACCTCAAAGCTCATCGCCAAAAAACGCAATATCGCCGTTCTCGACTTAGAAAACTATTTCTTTTGTGGGCTCTTGCACGATATTGGCAAGCTCCCTTTGAACAACCGCGTTCCCGAAATCTACCTCCAGGCCCTTCAGCACTGTGCTATCGATCGTACCCCTCTTTTTCGCGCTGAAGAAAAAATCCTGGAATATACTCATTGCCAAGCGGGTGCCCTCATTATCTCGGCGTGGAAACTCAGCGACGATATTTTAGATGTCGTCGCGTGGCACCATGACCCCGCCGGATACCAGGGTCAGTACAGTGACCTGGTTGCCTCAGTGTCCATCGCGGACTATTTTGCCAACATCATGGAAATCGGTTTTTCCGGCAACCGCTTTCCTGTTAAACCCGCACCCGAAGTATTCCGAAGTCTTGGCATCAGTTGGCAAGAGGTCGAAGACTTAGAGCAGCAAGTTCGTCAAGAAATTGAAAAAGCAAAAGTCTTTTTGAGGTTAGCATGAACATCCGCCTTTGGGGTGTACGGGGGTCAATCCCCTGCCCAGGACCGCAAACCGCTGTTTTCGGGGGCAATACCGCCTGCATGGAACTCTCCTGGGGCCCCGAAGACAGTCACGTGTTAGTTGTTGACGCGGGTTCCGGTATCCGCCCCCTGGGCAATCAGTGGATGCGAACACGCTTTCCTAAGGGGCCTATCAAGACCCGCCTGCTGTTTTCGCACACCCACTGGGACCATATCATGGGCTTTCCCTTTTTTACCCCGATCTTTATCCCTTCGACAGAGATCGAAATCTATGGCCCAGTCACTTTCGAAGAAGACTCTTTAGATAAGGTCATTGGCGGTCAACTCCAGTACCGTTACTTTCCGGTAACCATGGCCGAGCTGGCGGCAAAAATCACCTACCACCGCTTACAAGAAACTCAGCTCGAGTTTGATCTGGGGCTGAAAGTAACCACCAAGTACCTGAACCACCCCATCACGTGCCTCGGTTATCGGTTTGAACATGAAGGCAAAGTCATCGTCACGCTCTTTGACCATGAACCCTACCGGAACCTTTTTATCACAGACCCTCAGAACCCCGATTTTGATCAAGAGGTGTTCGAAGAAGGCGAACGGGCTGCCGCCGAAGAGAACCAAAAAATCCTAGAATTTATGCGTAATGCCGATGTCGTGCTCCACGATGCTCAGTATACCGAAAAAGAATACCGCAAAAACCGCACGGGTTGGGGACACTCGTCCATCGAATGGGCGATCAACGCCGCTCACAAAGCCGGGGTTAAGACGCTTGTCTTGATGCACCATGATCCAGAACGCCTTGATAGCGAGCTACAAACATTTCAAGAGAATTATCAGCGGCTCATCCAGCAAAAATCGGCAATGAAACTGGTCTTTGCTCAAGAAGGCATGGTATTCTAAGGGCATGGCCCGGCCCCCCGAACGCTACGAACCCGGAGAACTGGAATCCACCCGCCGACACCTTGGTGACCTGAGTCCTGCCGAAGCTCGCACGATGGCAGAAAAACTCGGGGGAGAGGTAGGTGTAGAACGAACCCCCGACGCCGTTGAAGAGGAGTATGACAAACTCCGGCAAAAGGCGACCGAGTTCACAGAAAAAGAACCACGTCGACAGTCTCGGTTTGTGCCCGCTAGTCCTGCCTACCGCGTGGTGCGCTCGACGCGTCCGGAGCGAATTCTCCCCAAAATGCGTTGGCGTGAGCGAGTCAAAACCGATTTTTATAGTGCTAGGCACGACTTGCGCCTCAAAACCAAGTTCCAAGCGTGGCAGACGGTCTTCTCACTCCTCCGGTTAACTCCGGACTTCGTGAACCCCCATTTTCTCATTGATAGCGACCATCTTCTCTTTCGTGATTTAGAATCTTTGGTTCTTTCGGTGCGTAGCCTTTCTTCTCCGCAATATAAAAACGCCCATCAGAATTTACGGCGAATTCCGCTCTACAATGACATTATTCATATTTTGCGCTCGTGGGATATCGAAGCCATCAGTCAGGAGCTGACCAAGCTTCAAAGGATGCCTCGTGGCCGCAGTTTCGGCGAGCTAGAGACCCTCGCCAAGCTTCTGATGACCCCCCTTCTTAAGCTCTCCCGGCTCAATATGCACCTGCATCTGTTACCCGCTCTGACCAAGATGTACGAGTTCGCCCGCCTCTACGTTGTAGTCAAACTTGAGCGCGAGCGCTTGTTGACGTGGTTTTCGGTAGCCCGCGAGGCTCTTCCGCTGACTTTTCAAAATCTTCGTCATCGCCTTCACCCGGTGTTGCTAAAGATGCTGTGTTCTCACTTCCTCGACGAAGATGCCTTTTACGTCGATATGCAACCGGATTTGCTTGCCCTGGCTGGGCTCACCGAGGCCGACTTGCTCGTCGAAGCCCCCGCTCGTTCCGACACCTTACCACCGGCAGATTCCACCGACGAGGAAGAGTCAGACTCATCAGAAGAGGAAGCTCCTCAGGGCCTAGGCGCCCATGGGTTCGAGCTTCTCGATCAAATTTTTCCTAGGGCAGGCTGGTTAACGTTAGAGAAAAAACCTGACCTCGTTGCCTACTTTCAGCCGTTAGTAGAGTTTCCAAAGGGCGCAGAACTTCTTCCGCAAGATGATCCTTTGCATACGATTTTGCCGTTGTCTGAAGTTCTTCAACAGCTATTCTTCGGCTTCCAGTCCTTTCGCTGGGGTGCCGCGCGTGAAAAGCAACGCGAGGGCCTCACCTGGCAGGAGCGGGTCGACAAATCGATCGCACGCTGGCATTTCTTTATCAACGAATTCTTTTCAAAAAGCTATTTGCCTCAGCTCCAGGACTATTGCCGCGAAATTGAGCGTTCCCTTCCCCGAGGGTCCGATATTCGCCGGCGTGAACACCAAATGTTGTGGGTCAAGCGGCAATATATGCTCCCTCATTTGAATGTCCCCATCCTCGAGGAAGCGCGCGCTCAAAATCTGGGGTACCCCAGCTTGGCTGTCCAAGTCAAAGAGATGATCGAACTACTGTCGCCGGTAGCCGTCGAAATTGAACGGCGCCCTCCGCAACCGCTATACTGTTTAAATCCTGATGACCGGGTTCAATTTCCTGTTGAGACTCCAATTGCAGCCCGGTTTATGGCCGTGATGCGCCGGGTTGTTCGTCCTGAGTCAGGAGGTATCCGCATCATTGACCAGGCCACCAACCGAGGCCTTTTATATGTCACCCTTTCGTTGCTATCGACCTTGGATTACTTGCTTTCTGCACCGGACAACCTGCTGTATCGCCGACCGCTGGCAAAGCTCTACCGTACCTCCGGCCGACCCTACGACGACAAACCGGTCTATAACGTGGCGGCGCCCAATACTGTTGCTCTTCTAAAAAAACTTAACGAGCTTCAGCCACCCGAGGCTTCTGAAGCAGAGTGGACAGATCGGCTCAAAGAGCTCTATGGACCCTTCTTGGTTCAAGAGGATCTCAAACAACAAATCCAAAAGTTTCATGAGGAACGATTACCTTTTTCTGTTGTCTATTTTCGCGCCATTACCGGCGAAAATACCCGTTTGGCCAATATACTCAAAAGTCTCAAGGATTCTCGGCAAACCGTCAGCCGTCCCGACGCCAATACGTTCTTATTGGTATTCCCTGAGCAAGAGGAAGATGAAGCTGAGGATGCCGCCCGACGCATTCTTGTCGCGGCCGCCAATAGTACCCCGCCAATGCAAGTCGCCGCCTTTGTTGTGCCTTACCAGAATGGGTGGTCGTTGGAACGCCTACTTGCCTCTGCCGGAAAAGGCTGGGCCGTCTCCCAAGAGATTCCCCCTCAAATTTTAGGCATCTGGTCTTCTTCTCTTCAGATTTTTGAGTTTCGAACAGACCTGCCTACGGTTGCCTCTTAAGTTTGCCGGCCTTCGCGAAGCTTGATCCAAAAGCGTTCTTGCACCTTGGGACCAACATTTCCCAACGCTTCGGCGATATCTTCGGTTCGACCGAGGGCCAAACGTCTCAAGGCCTCAAGTTCTAACTTACTGAACCGAACTCCGCCCAAAATATGATTCTCGAAGGCCTCGACAGCCACGGGAGCCACGGCACGGGTCAGCTCCAACATCACTTCGGCGTAGCGCCGAATCTCAAGCTGAGCATGCGGATCTAACCGCAGTTCCAAAAAGTGAAAGAGGTTGTGCAGATCGATCGACCAATACCATTCTGTATATAAGCTGAGCGGGAGGTTAATACGGGCGAGCTCGCGGGCCAGGCCCTTTTCGACCAAGCTTTGGTATTCGGCATACGAGCGTTTTTGGCCCTCGGTAAGCAGGGCTAACGCCTCGTTTTTTAGAACGTCGGGAACTTCTTCGCCCCTACCCTGCTTGTTGTCTTGGCTTTGATAACTAATATCTGCCGGATCGGGCACGTAAAAATCATCCCGCATCACGCTGTAACGTCCCGAAATCTCATTGAGCTTCGCTGTGCGGTGACGCACCCATTGGCGGGCCACAAAAATGGGCATTTTGCAATGAAAGGTCAGGCTGACCTGTTCAAAGGGAGAGGTGTGCTGATTCCTCAAGAGGTATTCAATCAGACCCTTGTCTTCGCGAAAGGTCTTGGTTCCTTCGCCGTAACTAACCCGGGCCGACTGAACAATCCGGGCATCACCGCCCAGGTAATCCACCAACCGGACAAACCCTTTATCGAGTACGGGGTACTCCCGATCCAGAATCGCTTCTGCTTCGGGCACAATGATGCGAGCCATGCGCCGCCTCCCGCACCCATGATAGGGTAAGCGAGGACCGCCGTCAACGCGATAAATGGGTTTCGAGCCGCTGTTCTACCCTCAGCTGAGTCCGAAAAGCCTCGAGGTTGGTTAAAATATAGTTGGTGCTGTACCGCCTTCCCGTGAGAACTTTCACCGCTTGTGCCACTTCAAGAGGACTCAAGCTCGCTACGTCGCTTTGCAGAATATTTCGCCTGTAAAGATGGATGTACCACTGCCCTAACGAGTTGCGGTGTTGAACCCAACCCGGGTCCCAGACACAGGCCAAGGGGTTAAACACCTCGCGTGGCGTGGCGACCTGAGGTTTAGCCTCCGAGGCCAAGTAGGCTTCGAGTTTAGCCTTCCATGCGCGTAAAAGCGGACTATTCTGATCGCCAAAGCGGTCCAAGGGCAACAAAAGGCCGCTGAGCTTCTGCACCAACATCATGGTTTGCCACGGGGTAAAGGTGGCGATATCGGCCAGGGTGATGGTGGCCTGCCCCACCTTCCAGTAGGCCTCCGAGCCCTCCCAGCGGAGAAACGAGGAATCAAACGGTAAAGACCGTTCGGCGGCCGTTAAGGCAGGTGCATCAGGGTGGTCATAGGGGGCCGACCAGCTCACGAGACTAGCTAAGCTGACAAAGATAACGACCAGGAGTTTCCATCTCTTCATTTTTCTTAGTATCGGCGGTAGAATGCGGTTTCATCATGGGCAACTTATGAACAAGCAACCCCGGCGTTTTGGTAGCCTTCTGCTAAGAATCCTCCTCGCCCCCTTCCTCGTGTACTTTGGCATGGTGATCGTCTTGACGGTGACCTACAAGTTCGTGAATCCACCGGTTTCGACCCTGATGCTTTTACGCCGCTTTCAGGGGCAGGTGATCCACCCCATTCGTTTTGTGACCTATTTCCGGCTCCCGCTTTTTGCCCGTAAGGGTATTGTCCACTTAGAAGACCCAACGTTTTGGACCAACGACGGCATAGACCTGGGGGCAATTCGTGATGCGTGGGAGATTGACCAAAAGCTCGGGCGTCCCGTCTACGGCGGTAGTACCATTACCCAGCAGTTGGCACGAACGCTGTTTTTGTTCCCTGATAAGTCCTACCTGCGCAAAGGACTTGAGATCGCTACCGCCCTCATCATGAACGCCATCCTGGGAAAACGCCGTATTTTGGAGTTGTACTTAAACTCGATCGAATGGGGGCCCGGTATCTTCGGAATCAACGCCGCCGCTCACTATTGGTACCATGCCGATGTGCGTGACCTCAGTGCCGACCATTTGGCGCGCCTCGAAGCCATCATCGTTAACCCGAGGTACTTCCGCCCCTATTGGTTGCCCGAACGGGGTGGCGTTTTAGAGCGCTATCAAGCTCTGATGGGTCGGTAGGATTTTCGGGCCAGGCGTGTTTGGGGTATCGGCCCCGATAATCTTTGCGGACCTCACGGTACGAGGTCTTCCAGAACCCCGCGAGGTCAGCGGTTATTTGCAGGGGACGCCCCGCCGGAGACAGCAAGTGCAACACCAGAGGCTTACCCAACACCTGGGGAGCTTGTGCCCAGCCGAAAGCCTCCTGAAGCTTAAGCTCTAAGTAAGGCCCATGGGGACCGTATTCCACCCGTCGCCGTTTTCCCGACGGCAAGGTCACCCAGCGGGGTGCCTGCGCTTCTAACCGCCCCGCCTCGGGCCCAAGCCGGTACGTCACAGCTTCTTGTAGGCGCTCGGCGGTCATAACAGCCCCGCCGGCGAAGTTCAAGAACGGTACAGCCCACGTCTCGAGTTCCGCCACGAGGGCCTGCTCAGTCCACGCCGCCGGGTTGGGGCCCTTTCCCCCGGCCGCCCAAGCTCGTAGCCGGCCCAGCAACGTCTGCGCCTCGTCTGACCACGGCAAACAATCCAACCCTTGGGCGGCCACCGCCTCGACCCACGCGGCCGCCACTATTTCGGGTGCCTGTGCCAAGGGCACCCCGGTTCGTTCCAAAAGCAAGGCGCCCCACCGTCTTACCCGATACAATTTGGGCGTCAAAGGCGTTTCAACCTCCCAAACCGAACCTTGATCCGAAGCCAAACGCTCTACTTGCTCCCCGGTCAACGGTGCGGCAGTCCAGATACGGCCCACCGAAGTCCCGGCGTCGGCTTCGGCAACAGCCAGCCAACGTTCGCGCGCTAAGTTCCCCGTCACCGTTAAGCTCCGCCCACCGGCCGATTGATACTGTGACACGGGGCCCTGAGGACCGCTGTCGGGGCCTGTTTGGCGTTGACACACCCGTTCGGGAAAAGCACCAGCCAAAAGCGGTCCTACCAAGGCGGCTTTCGGTGGTTCTGGTTTGATGCCCACACGATGGCAGAGGGTTTGCCAGCGCCGGTAGGCTGAGCCCGAAAAGCTCAATCGTTGTCGAAAATCGGTTTCAGGACGAGGGTTGCGTTCTTCTAAAGCGGCCACGCAGGCGGCTGCTGTTGGCAAGGCTCCCAGGGTTTGGCCTTCAGCTAAGAGTCTTCCCAGGCGTGGCGAAACTCCCCACTCTTCTATCGTTCTACCGAGGTTGGTGGGTCGTCCAGCTTGAACGGCCCCTAAGGTTTCTAGCAAACGAAGCGACTGGTCCCATGCCGCCTCACTCGGGGGAGTGACCCACCGTAAGTCTTTCGGCCGTGGGGCACCCCATAATAACGAGGAGAGAACTAGCCCCGATAACTCTGAACGGAGAATTTGAGGAGGAGTAAACGGTTCTAACACCTCGTCGGCCGCCCATAAGCGCCAACACTGCCCAGGGCGCACTCGACCGGCACGCCCCCGACGTTGGTCGGCCGAAGCCTGACTGACCCGTTCGGTGAACAGTTTATCCATTCCCGTACGCGGGTCGAGCCGCACCAAGCGTGACCAACCGGCGTCGATCACGAGATCAACATCGGGCAAAGTAAGGCTGGTTTCGGCCACCGCCGAGGACAAAATGGTGCGTCGTTTGGCACCAGGGCTCAAGAGTGCGGTTTGATCCGCAGGTGCCAGGGTGGCATGCAACACGGACAAAAGCTCATTTTGTTCCTTGGCGGGGCCTTCAAGGCGGTCTTTGAGTTGTTGAATTTCGCCCCAGCCGGGTAAAAAGACCAAAAGGCTCCCCGCTGTCCCCCGCCAAGCGTCTTGGACGGCTTGAGCAAGGTCCTCACTGCCAAACTGCCTAAGGGGTCGATAGGTCGTTGTTACAGGAAAGGTCCGTCCGGGCGAAAATTCTTCGACCGCGTCTGGCATTACCGCCCGCATAGCCTCGGTGTCTAAGGTTGCCGACATCACGGCGAGGCGCAGGTCATCCCGCAGGTTTTGGCGCACATCGAGGCAAAAGGCCAAGCCCTGGTCGCCTTCGAGGGTGCGTTCGTGAAACTCGTCAAAGATCACGGCGCCAATCCCTTCAAGGCCGGGGTCATGGCTTAACAGACGAAGAAGCACGCCTTCGGTGATAAACTCGAGCCGCGTAGTCGGCGAAGTACGGGTTTCTTCACCCGTGCGGAAGCCGGCAAGTTGCCCAACCTCGGTACCGGTTAAAACGCTGGCACGCTGAGCGGCGGCATAGGCCGCCAGGCGTCGCGGTTCCAAGACTAGAACCTTTTGGCCCTTTAACCAGGGTTCGTCTAACAAGGCTAAGGGAAGAAGAGAAGTTTTACCCGCGCCGGGTTCTGCTGTTAACAGCAAAGGAAGGTTGTTTCTTAAGACCTCTCGGCAGGCCGGTAAAAGAGAAAGGAGGGGGAGAGGGCCTCCACGGGAGGCCAGATCCAAATCAGTCACTGATCCCGAAGGCTACAGGCCCAGCGAGTGGGAGTCTAACAGGGTTAAAAACAGACCCACAAAGGTCAGGGAAAGGAGCCAACCGAGAAAGCCGGCATGAATCAAAAGCCGACGTTTGGGTTGTTTACGAAGCGAGCTCCACGGCAGGTCGGTTGCAATCATTCCCAACCACCCCACAAAGGAGCCCAGGTAGGTCGTTAAGGCCGTAAAGTCTATCCAGCCACGCCAACGCACCGTGGTGTGCAGGGTCAGCGGAAGCCAAATTTTGCTGAAAAGCTGGTAGAAAACCCACGCAAAGGCAAGGGTTCCTAAGTAACCAGCGATCATATTGACGGTTTTCCAAGCACCTACCGATTCTTGTCGGTACAGAACAATCAGTTCGGTTGCCGTCACAACCAAAAGCATGGCCATCGGCAAACCGAAATAAAAAAACAGATTCCACGGTTGGTTGGCCGACAGCAGGTCCCAAAAATGCGAGTCTGGCATGTCACATCCTCGCTGTCATTGTCCCGCACGTCGGCCAGGGTGTCAACTGGTATGTTGACGCCCCCAGGTTACTTCTTAACGCGTTCTTTGTAGGTACCGTCGCGGGTGTCGACGCGGATCCATTCTCCCTGTTCGCAGAACAAGGGGATCATGATCTCGTAGCCGGTATCCAGCTTGGCAGGTTTCATGGCGCGGCCCGAGGTGTCACCCTTGATGCCGGGTTCACAGTAGACCACTTCGCGATCGACCAGAATGGGGAGTTTCACCGAAACAGGCTTGCCCTCGTAAAAGACGATCTCAACGTCCATGCCTTCCCAAATAAAGTTGGGGGCATCGCCCAGGTCTTCTTTGTCGATTTCGTACTGCTCGTAGGTTTCGTTATCCATGAAGTTGTACGTATCGCCGGTGTTGTACTGAAAGTTCATCTTCTTGGTGTCCAGAGTCACGTCCTCGAACGTGTCAGACATTCGGTAGGCGGCGTCAGCGGTCACGCCGGTCAGTAGGTTCTTGACGCGCAGTTTCGTAACAGACATATTGCGTCCGGTTTTGGTCCCTTCGAGCTTTTGAACCACCAGGACTTCACCGCCGTTTTTGAAACAGTCGCCGACTCTCAATTCGGATGCTGCGATCATAAATTTTCCTCGTAAATTAGTGTGAGACAGGATTATACCTGAAATCTTCTAAGAAATTCCAG
>JAJXVP010000121.1 GCA_021782055.1 bacterium
ATTGAGTCGGATTTTGGCGAGCTAGTCGAGGCTCTTGCCCAAGGCCGTTTATCCGAGCACCCCTGGAAGGTCTCGGACCAGAAGTCCTTAGGCATCGTGGTGGCCGCTCCCGGCTATCCTGGAGCCTATCCAAAAAACCTCCCCGTGACGTTAGCCCGATCCCTACCCCCAGAAACCCAGATCTTTCACGCCACTACGGCCCGCAAGAGCGGTCAATTGCTCACCCAAGGGGGGCGTTGTTTTACCGCCGCCGCCACAGCCCCGACGTGGGAGTCAGCTTACCAAAAAGCTCACAAAGCCGCCGAAGGAATACAATTTCCTGGAGCGTGGTTCCGTCCCGATATCGGAAAAAAGTTTTTTATTTGATTTTTAATGAAAATCCTCCTAGACTCAAATTTAGCTAAACCAAAAGCCTAGGATGTATCTTTATGGAAAGTTCGGCGTTCCAAATACTCGGAGATTTGTCTTTTGGCCTAACTAGCTGGGAAGACGGCGATCTGATGGCATTGGCCAGCTTAGTTGATACGGCTCAAAAGTTAGCGGCAAAGGTGCCCCCTGACTTGAAGCCCTTGGCATTGACCCTTCAAACCGCTCTTGAAGAGGCTTTAAAAGGAGCACCTTTGGATAAAGCCGCCATGACGGCGGCTTTAGAACAACTGGAGCAGGCCCTTTACCCTTCTCAGGGTGTTGTCCCGACAAAAAAACAAAAGCCTTTCCCAGAAAATGCACGCCCCGAAGCCCCCCCGCTGATCAATACCGAGGCCTTTCAAATTTTTCTTTCGGAAGCCCGCGAACGCCTCGAAGAAGCGCAAGGACAGGTCTTGGAACTAGAGGCTTCACCCGGTGAAAAAGCCCTGATCGACACCCTCTTTCGGACCTTCCATACTATCAAGGGGGAATGCGGGTTTCTTAAAATCGCATCCCTCGGCGAGTTAGCCCACAACATCGAGAACTTACTCGATCAACTCCGCTCTAGCTCCTCACCGGCCGATGAAACCATCATTGAGCTCCTTCTCCAAGGGGTGGATTACGCAAAATTGATCCTCAAGGGACTAATTCAAGGGGATGTTGCGATTTTCAATCAAGTGGATACTGGCGACTTCTTTGAACGGCTTCATAATCGCATGACGACGAAAAAAGCCTCGTTAGGGGATGTATTGCAAGCCGAAGGCAAAATCAGCGAAACCGATGTTCTCAAAATTCTGCAAAAACAGAAAGAGTCCGCTTATACCAAGAAATTTGGCGAGATCGCCGAAGAAGAAAACCTCGTCACGCATGATGAGATTAATGAAGCGGTTCAAAAGCAAAAGAACCCCGCCGAGCAAGACTTTCGTCATGACCCCCTCATTAAAGTCCGAGCCTCGCAGGTGAACTACCTCGTGGACATGATCGGCGAACTGTTGATCGTCGGCAACCAGCTCGATGAAACCGATAAAAATGTCGTTCAGTTAAAGAAAATCTCGCGGGGCATTCAAGCGGCGGCGATGCAACTCCGAACGGTTTCGGTCAAAAATCTATTTATCAACATTAAACGCATTGCTCGCGACGCGGCCAAGAAGCTCTCCAAAGAAGTCACAGTAGAACTTCGCGGCGAAGACCTCGAAATTGACCGAAATCTCGTCGAAATTCTCGAAGAACCGCTCATGCATTTGGTACGCAACAGCATCGGTCACGGGATCGAAAATGCCGAAGACCGACTTGAGCGGGGAAAATCCCCTGAGGGCCACCTAGTCATTCAAGCCCAGCGGCTTGGCAACAACATCATCATCTCGGTTCGAGACGACGGCAACGGCTTGGACGAAGAGAAAATTCTCGCTAAAGCCGTAGAACGAGGCCTGATGACTCCAGAACGGCGGGCCTTATCGACCCGCAACGATCTTCTGAACCTCATTTTTTTACCGGGTTTTTCCACTGCCGAAGCCGTCGATGCCATTTCAGGTCGCGGTGTGGGCATGGACATTGTTAAAAGCACCGTCACCGCCGCCCGGGGTCGCGTGGAAACACGGTCCGAAAAGGGCCGCTACACAGAGTTTTCCCTCATATTCCCCTTAAGTTTGGCCATTATCGACGGGATGATCGTCAAAACCTCGGGGACACATTTTATCTTACCCGTGTCAGAAATTGTCGAAACTCTCAAAATTGAAACCGACCGGCTTAAATCCGTAGAAGGGAGAGTCCAGGTGCTGAACCTTCGCTCTGAGGTCATCCCCGTCATCGATACTGGGCTCTACTTTTTCGGGGAAGCGGAAAAAGGCTCCCGCTTTGCCGTGATCATTGAGCTGGATGACCACAAGTACGCCCTCATGGTCGACGACGTGGTGGCCAAAAAAGAGGTCGTCATCAAGTCGCTAGGAAAAATGTTTAAAAACCTACCCGCCGTTTCGTCCGCTGCGGTCCTACCAGGGGGACAGGTGGGTTTTGTCGTCAACATTGAAGAACTGGTCCGTAACCAGGGGGAAGCATGAATCGCCATCGAATACAAACCCTAATCAACATTTTTGCCATCTTGTTGGCCTTAACTTTACTCTTTTTTGGACTAAGAGGCTTTGCTCATCAGGATGTGTTAGAAGTTGCCGCCGGCGTTTTTGGTGTAGTTATTCTCGTTGTCTTTTTGATCTTGCGCCAGCTATGGGCCCGCGAATCTGACAAAAGCTACAAAGAATCTTTGCAAGAAGTCGTGGACCTGTTCTTAGAAACTGGTCGCTCTTTCGAAGATACCCTCAACAAAGCCGTCAATTCCGGACATTCAGCCGGCCCCATTCCCGAATTCGATTCCCGGAATCGCGACCCCCGGGTGTTTATTCGGCACTTTCAGCAGTTAAAACTTCTCTTGGACACGATTTTCCAGAACATTGGCAGCGAAGATTGTCCTGGGGGCTCCATCTGTGTCAATTCCAGACACCTACGCGAAATTCAAGCCACCTATACCTCCACCCTGGCTAGTTTTCATTCCTTCGGGGATTGGATGGATGCCATGGTGGCCATGATTGTCGAAAATACCGAACGTTTAAATGGTCCCCTGTCGGAAGAAATCCTCGCGGTGAAAAAAAGCACTACCGAATTTCTTGAGCAGTTGGATGCCTGGCAAAAACGGGCCTCGGCCAAAAGCACCCAGGACTACGAAAATGTTTTGGCTCAGTTTGCCACGCACGCCAAAAAGGTCTCCGACTTGGGCGAGAAGATTCAGACCCAAAATCACGGCTTAAGAGCCAGTTTGGACGGCGTTACCGAAGAATTCCGGGGGATCAGCCTCAGCGTGGGCGAAATTCACGACATCTCAGAAAAAGTCCGGATGTTGTCGCTCAACGCGGCCATCGAGGCGGCCCGCGCTGGTTCTGCCGGTAAGGGCTTTAAGGTGATTTCTGACGAAATTAAAAACCTTTCGCTTTCCGTTCAACGTCTTGTTAGGGAAATTACCGAGCAGATTAAAGGAGCCCAATCCTCTTTATCCGTGGTTGTGACTAGCTTTGGGGCACAAACCACCGAGATTTCGACTGACCTCGACGTCTTGAACCGAAACATGGGCAACTATGATGAACGACTCATGAATTATCAAAATGAGTTCTCGGCCATCGTCGAGCTCATTTCTCGAACCACTCGCGAAATCAACAGTCGAGTGGAAAGTCTGGCCCCTGTCTTTCAACTGCATGATATGACGCTCCAACAAATTCGGCATATCGCCGACGTCGAAAAGCAGATTGCCGACAATGCCCCGTCCGAGGTCCGCCAAGCCCCCGAGGCGAGTTTGCGCCAGGCTCGGCGTTTCTTACTTGAACAAGCTCAGAGGTCAGCCACCACAGACGATGAACACGCCGTTTTGAACCGTCTGGCTGAACAGTACGGCCTTGAACTGGAACAGGCCTCGGCCAATTCGACAAAAATCGAGCTCTTTTAGACTGAAATGTTTTAGGAGGATGTCTTGAAAAAGATTCTGATCTGTGACGATTCCACCTCGATCCGCAACATTTTGAAATCGGCCTTAATGGACGAGTTTAGCATTCTCGATGCGGAAAACGGCCAGACGGCTCTCGAGGCTGCAAAAAAATCCCCCGTAGATTTTTTCCTTTTGGATGTCAACATGCCGGTGATGGACGGCATCACCTTGGTCAAGGAACTGCGAAAGCTTCCCCAATACCAAAAGACCCCCATTGTGATGCTAACCAGCGAATCCCGCGACGACAAGCGCCAAGAAGGTAAGGCTGCCGGTGCCAATGGCTGGGTTGTCAAACCCTGCGAACCTGATGCCCTGTTGGGACTGATCAAGAAGATGACCTAAAGGAGGTTGTGATGGAGATCACCAAGCGCAAAGCGCTGACCGGTGCTCGGTACCTGAGTTTTGTCCTTGATCAAGAGGAGTATTGCATCGAAATCCTCAAGATCAAAGAAATCATGGCCATGGCCGCTGTGACACCGATTCCGCAGACACCAGACTTTTTAAGAGGTGTCCTGAATCTTCGGGGACAGATCATTCCCGTGATCGACCTGCGCCTGAAGTTTCACATGCCGGAGCTCGCGTACACGGACCGAACGATCATTGTGATCGTCGAGTTGGCCCTGGACGGCGAGAAAACCTTAATGGGTTTGGTAGTAGACAGCATCAAAGAAGTGGTCAATATCCCCGAAGACAAGGTCACCAAGATGCCGTATGTGAATTCGAAAGTCAAAAGCGAATTCATCGAGGGCATCGCCGAATCGGGCGATGGGATCAAGATCGTGCTGGATATCACCAAAGTATTGACCGAGGACGAATTTGTCCTCCTCAAAGACATCCCCAGTGCTCGTTAGAACTTATACGTCCAGCGCTTAGGAAGCAAGAATCAAGGAGAATGACTATGGCAATTAAATTACGTTCCAAACTACTAGCCGGCTTTATTGGTGTCGCCCTCATCGGTACCGCTATTGGTGCCGTCGGAATTTTTGGCATCACGACGGTGAACAACGCTGACACCAAACTCTATAAGATGATTACAGTCCCGATTAGCCAGTTGGTTGAGGTCACCAAAAACTTTGAGTTACTGCGTATCGCCAATATCAAATACGCAGAATCAGCAAACCTTACTGACGCGGCCCCCTACGAAACTCAAATCAATGCGGCAGAGGCCCAACTAAAAAACCTGACGGATGAGTTTCGCGCTACCCTACTAACAGAAAAAGGTCGTCAAATCGCCGCTTCTTTCGACACGGCCTTAGCCTCGTATGAAAGTGATATTACCCAAGTAATTACTAATATCAAAGCTGGTAAACACGATGCCGCCATTGCTATCGTGAACGGCTCAGCAGCCGTCACCGCCGGGAAGGCCGCCGAAGCCCTGGACGCCATAACCGCTGACAAAGTTATGCTGGCCAAAGAAACCTCGGAAGGAAATACCAGCTTAACGAATTCGATGGTAACCCTTATGATTGCCATCATTCTTTTGGGTTTCTTGGTTTCGATTGGTTTGGCCCTTTGGATTGGGGTATGGATGATTTCACGACCGCTATTGGCCATTTCAAAAACTTTGGGCGGTGGGGCCGGGCAGATCGGCGTCGCCAGCGAACAGCTATCCAGTTCTAGTCAAGAAATTGCCAACGGCGCCACCGAACAAGCCAGTTCTATCGAAGAAACGACCAGCTCTATGGAAGAGCTCTCGTCGATGGTCAAGCAAAACCTGGTCAATGCCAAAGAATCGAGCACGCTGGCAGATAAGTCTGCCCAATTGGGTCAGGACGGGGCGGGCCAAATGGGCAAAATGCTCGAAGCGATGAGCGAAATCAGCCGCTCCTCCAGTGAAGTGGGCAAGGTCATCAAAGTGATTGACGACATTGCATTCCAAACCAACATTTTAGCTCTGAACGCGGCAGTAGAAGCGGCCCGTGCTGGTGAAGCGGGTATGGGCTTTGCCGTTGTCGCCGACGAAGTGAAGAACCTGGCCAACCGCTCTGCGGCGGCGGCCAAAGAAACCGCCGAAATGATTGAAGGCTCCATTCGCAAATCGCAAGCAGGGTTGGACATCGCCACCAAGTTGGGTGAACTCTTCCAAGAAATCGTTTCGGTCGGCAAAAAAGTCAGCGAAATGGCCCGCGAAGTCGAATCGGCTTCACGTCAGCAAGACACAGGAATTGAACAGGTCAACAAAGCCATAGTTCAGTTTGATGAAGTCGTTCAAGCCAACGCGTCGAGTGCCGAAGAGACTGCAAGTGCCGCTCAAGAACTGCAATCACAAGTCGCTTCGCTCAATGAGATTGTGGCTCAGCTTTCGAAACTGGTTTCGGGAATCGAGACGCACGAAACGGTTACGGCCACCAGAACCCCAGCCTCACACACTACTGCGCATACGACCTCGCATAGCCCTGCCTCCAAGGCGCATTCGGCACAAACCTTGTCGTTACCGCACCACGCGCCTCGCCCTGGCAAGACTCGGGAAGTCAACCCCGAACAACTGATCCCGTTTGAGGATGATGAAGATTTAAAATGATGAGTGACCTAGGCACGCTGAGTGCAGAGATTTTGGACCGCTTTCGGGATCTGATCCAGAAAGAATCCGGGATCTTCATAGGCGAGCAAAAGGATTACCTCTTGGTGAGCAAGCTGTCGCGCTTTTTGCGCGTCAGCGGCTACACCGATCCTCAAGCGTTACTGAGCGACCTGATCAGCGGCAACCCAGAGCTCCTGGAAGGTTTGATCAATGCCGTCACGACCAACCACACCTTTTTCTTTCGGGAATCCAATCACCTCAAGATTCTCCGACGGGATATCCAGGTGAAGGGGTTGAACAAACCACTCATCTGGGTTGCCGCAGCTTCCACGGGCGAAGAGGTGTATTCGATCATCATTGAATTACTTGAAGCCGGGATTGTCAGCTTTTTGGTTGTCGCCTCGGACATCAACCGCGACGTCTTACTGCACATGAAGCAAGGTGTCTATCACCCCCAAAGGATTCGAGAAGTGCCCCCCGACCTCCTTTTCAAATACTTTGACCGTACGCCTGACGGCAATTACCGTGTCAAAGATTTTCTGAAAAGTTATCTGGTGGCCAAAAAACTCAACTTGTTAGACTCGTTTCGATTTCAAGCCAAGTTTGACTACGTCTTTTGCCGCAATGTTCTGATTTACTTTGACAAACCGACACAACAGCGCGTCATCGACAACCTTTTGGATAATTTAAGCGACTTCGGCTACTTGTTCATTGGCCATTCCGAGACCTTGATGCACCTGAGTGACCGTGTCGAATCGGTCTTTACCTCTGTGTACAACAAAAAACTATGATTCGCGCTAGTTTAGGAAAAAGTGAGCACAGGTAATGACCAAGTACTACCTCAAGCCCGGTTGGGTCTACGCTTCTGCAGACCCGGTCCTGATTGAAACGGTTCTCGGCTCTTGTGTCAGTGTGTTCCTTTTTGATCAGCGGCTGAAATGCGGGGGAGCCAATCATATTGTCTACCCCCAAGCCCCCCCGGCACAGCCCTCGACAAAGTACGGCGATGTCGCGATGAAAGTTTTATTTCAATGTCTGCGAGAGTTAGGGTCTCGCCACGAAGACCTGACAGCCCGTATCCTCGGTGGAGCTTCGATTGCAGATAACCAAACTTCACTGGCGGCCGTAACCGAAAACTTGGCAATGGCAGAGCGTTCCCTACGCCGTCAAGGGATTACCGTTGTTCACCGAGAAACAGGAGGCAACCGAGGGCGCAAAGTCGTCTTTGAAACAGCCTCCGGGAGACTATCATGGCAGTATTTGACGTAAACCCGCCCCTTCGCGTTTTGATTATTGATGATTCGGCGGTCGTCAGAGAAATTTTATCTCAA
>JAJXVP010000122.1 GCA_021782055.1 bacterium
CTACCTACCAGTGGCAGTTAAACGGGGTCAACCTTACCGACCAACCGGGGCAAACGGGGACTAAAACGGCGACCCTCAATGTGAGTCCGTTCCCTGGAATCTGGCAGGTGGGTGAAAATGAACTAACAGTCCTTGTGAATTCCACGGGGAACCCCCAGCTGTCAACCTCAGTTCGGTTTGCTGTGAACCCGGTAGTTTTACAAGCCACCGGAAATGATGTTTATTCCCCCAACGTTGGCTGGATGAAGTTTGTTCCGGGGGGGAGTTTTAATCGCGATGCAACACCAGCTGATGTGACCTCGGTAGGAAACCTCTTGGTTCAGCAGACCACCGTCTCACGTTCGCAATGGGCCGGTATTATGGGCTACGACACCAGTAATACCACAGCTTCCCCGACAGGTGCCTACCCAGCCCAAAACATGTCTTGGTACGAAGCACTTATTTTTTGCAATCGACTCAGCCTTAAAGAAGGTCTTCAACCTGTCTACAGTGTTACTGGGGTGACCGATTGGACCACGGTAAGCGCACCAACCAGTGATACCACGGCTTGGGATAATGCCACAATCAATGGGTTGGCCAACGGCTATCGTTTGCCCACACCGTCTGAATGGCAATGGGCCGCTATGGGCGGGGTGGTTGATTCTTTAATAAGCGATGTGAGTGGGACCGTTAACGTTGGTGGGTATGCAAAGGGATACGCAGGCTCTACCGAGGCCAGTACAGGTACGGTCAACCTCGCCAAGTACGCCTGGGTGGGGCAGTCCAGTGCCACGATTTCAGGGGCGCTGTTACCCAATGAGTTTGGACTCTATGATATGACCGGCAATGTTTTCCAATGGATGGAAGGGGTATTCCCCACGGCAACGGGAATCTTGGTGAACCCCGAGATTTCAGGAAGTACGAGTAATCAAACCTTGGGTGGGTCGTTTCAATCTGCAAGTTCAAACAACAACACGGATTTGAGTAGTGCGGGAAGCGTGTCTCAAGCCAATGTTACAGCAACCGCTCAAGTAGGGTTCCGTGTCGTTCGCGATTCGCCTGTGCCGCTACCAACTTCGGGCTTGCTGGGCGAGTGGAAGCTTAATAATACCTGGAACGAAACAAGCGGTAACAGTCTAACTTTAACACCTGCGGGTACCACAGCCTTCACCTACGGTCACCGAGGGGTGGCCAACACCGCGGCGAATTTTTCCACCGCAGGCTCAGCCAGTACTGCCACCAGTTCTAAACTCAGCTTTTCGTCCACCAATACCCTGACCCTGAGCTTTTGGATGGAAGACGTCGGGGCAGCAACCAGTGCTTACCCCGTGCTATATAACGGAGACAGTGGCCGTTTCCAGTTCGGTGTGTATAAGAGCAACACAAATCAACTGACAGGCCGGTTTGGGCAGAACGGTACCTGGTCAAATGGCGCCATGCCCACCGCATCGTACACCCCAGGCGTGTGGCAGTTTGTTGTTTTAGCCTGGGACGGGTCGACTGCCTACCTCTATTTGAATGGTGTTCTGCAAAGTGCGGTAACCGATAGCAATTCTATCGGCGCTACAACTTTCAAAACATTGGTTCAAATCGGCGCCCAAGGTTTTATTATGGACGATGTTCGACTCTATAGCCGTGTTCTGACACCTTCTGAAATCGAGGCCCTGTATGCAGAATAAGCACGGTTTTGCTTTCAGCAGTTTGTTGTCAGCCTTGCTCCTGGCCGGTGTTTTGGTCGCGTCGTGTGCCTCCCCCTCGGCCCCAACGGTGTCCAGTCCGGGCTTGAGTATGACGGTAAGCTGGGGAGCGCCCGCCCGTGTGCTAACACCTACCTACCTGACACCGTTGTCGTATGTCATCACAGCCAGTGACGCGACGGGCAACGGGCAGACGCTCACCGTTGATAATTCGAGCAGTTCGCCCAGTAGTTCTGTGACGTTTAACAATCTGAATGCCGAGTCGTATACCATCACGGTGCAAGGGTACAATGCCACGGGGGGAGCTAGTGGGGGCGGGGCCATCATTGCGCAAGGCTCAACAACGGCCAACTTGAGCTCAGGCACAGGGTTGTTCAGTGTGGCTCTTTCGTACCTCCCCTTAGGACAGGGCACGGGGAGTGTCGCCTTGACGTATAACTTCGCCGCGAGTAATCAAACGGTTTCTTCGGCAACGTTAACCTTGGTGGCACCCTCGGGTCAGGTCACCACACAAAACCTCACCGTGGCGAACAACGCTGTGACCTATAAACAAAGCAACCTAGCTAGTGGAACCTGGGAGGTGCAACTGAAGGCGCTCTCGACTAGCGAAACTTGCCTTATGACCACAGCCGTGGTGGTTGGCGCAGGCCTAACCACAACGGCAACAATTGCACCAGCCACGACAGATTTTTCTACGACTCCCGTGCCAGTGCAAGCACTCTTGTTGTCACAAACAACAACCACGCTGACCGTGGGTCAGCTCCAGACTTTGACGGCAATGCTGAACGCTGGTGCGACCAATACCTTGGTGCTGTGGGCCTCGAGTGACCCTGCAACGGTAACCGTCGATGCGCAAGGGAATATCAAAGCCCTTAAATCGGGCCCCAAGACGGTCATCATTACCGCCTCTTCTGCCGAGAACCCTTCGATTGCGGCGACGTGCGTGGTAAACGTTCCTCAAGCTGTGTTGACCGCCATCGCGCAAGTGCTGATCAATGGCAATACCTATACGGGGAACCAGCTGGTGACCGTGACAGGTGCCACCTCCACGCAGGTGGACTGTAAGTCGGTGACACCAACAACTAGCCCGATTGCCACAATTTCCAACAATCAAATTACCGCTACCGCTGGGGGGAGCGGAGCTGTAACCGTCGTCTTAGACGCCGACCCCAGCATCTCGGTAACCATCCCCATCGAGGTTCAATCAACGTTGACGTATAGCTGGAACGGTATCGCGGTGGGGTCGACCGAACTACCACCTTCAGAAACCCGAACCTTTTCACCGGGTGATACGGCCGTTGTGCAAGCTCCGACTTTGACCGAAGGACCTGTCATCGCGTCGTGGAACCCTGCTACGAATGGGGGTGGTACGAGCTACCAACCAGGGCAGACCTTCACTTTTGGCAACAGTAATACAACCTTATATGCCCAATTAACCGGAACCAATTGGCAAGCCGCTACCACCTCGCCTGCAAGTCACACCTGGACGTCGGCGGTTTACGGTAACGGCCGTTTTGTGGCGGTGGCCTCTGATGGGTATACGGCCGTCTCGCTCGATGGAAAGAACTGGCAAACTAGCGCCCAGATACCGGGGATCAACTTTACCGACGTGACGTATGGAACGGTGAGTGGGTCCGGAATTTTTGTAGCGGTGGGGTATAGCGGTTCTACGAGTACAGTCCCCTTTGCTTGGAGTACCGACGGACAGACTTGGACGGTGAAAACGATGACCGTGACATCGGCGCCAGTAAACAGTATTGACAACCTTGTGGCCTTTGGCACTGGGACCTTTATGGCGGTGTTCAGCGGAGTGAGTACACCGTTTTACAGCATGGATGGAAAGACCTGGACGGCAGGCTCGTCCTCGTTAAGCTCGCCAACCTGGCTCGGTCTGGGCTACAATAGCTCTCTAAGCTACAACAGCACCTTGGGAAACTTCGAAGCCTTTTGCGGCGACGGAAATATTTACCCGATTCCTTCAACTGGTGCAGTCGGCTCTTCCTTATGGTCGACCGCCTTGGGCGGTAAGCAAAGTATGTTTATCTTTAACGGAAACACGCTTTATACCGCTTGGGGGGGGCCAGGTTCTGGCTTTGTCGGTTTAGCCCTAAAGGGGAACACGTCCTCAGCTACGACGTTGATACCCTCTATGTCTTTAGGTGCCTATAATTACCAAGTCTCCAGCCCCAATATCGTTTTCAACTGGAGTACCAATAATACCATCGAATACTCCTTCGATGGGTTAACTTTTACCACAGTCACCCCTACAAGCTCGCCGTTTAGTGTTTCAGGATTTACCACAAGTTGGAATCCCAACGGCTGGCGCAACGTCCCGGTGACACCATGGTGCTACGGCAATGGGATTTGGGTGGCCTTGCAGGGAGGTAACGCGATATGGAGCTATTAAAGTCGTCACGGACGGGCAGACAGTTACCTTTTTTCGTTGTGGTAGCCGTGCTAGTGGTAGCCCTAGTGGCCAGCTGTACCAACCCTGCCAATGTTTCAGCCCCCGCCTCCTCGGGGCTGTCGCTGACAATAAACCTGAGTTTACCCTCGGCGCCTGGTCAAGCCAATATGCTAGGTTCCCGTTCCGTGGGAGCCCGTACCGTGACCCCCACGTTTGCGACACCTACGTCGTACAGCGTTACGTTTACCAATTCTACAACGGGTGTGTTTAAAACGGTAACGTCGAACTCGACAACCGTTGTGGCAACCGGCCTCGATGTCGCTACCTACACTATTGCCGTTTCCGGTAGTAACGCTAGCAGTCAAGTCATTGTCGCAGGGAGTTCTAGTATCAACCTCGCGACAAATCCCAGCCCGCTGACGATTCCTTTAAGCTACATTGCCAACCAGGGTACAGGGGCATTGTCCGTGAGCTTTGATTTGTCTTCTGTTGCCTCCGGGGGAACAAATGGAACAACCGTCGTGGGAACACCGGTGTTTCAAGTTATTGCCCCTGACGGTTCGACGCAGAACCCGACCCTAACCGTAGGGTCTTCGCCCACCTATTCTTGGTCGCCAACTTCACCTAACTCTGGCACCTACCAATTTTACTTCCAGGCAACGTTATCGACAGGACAAATGGTTACCTACTCAGATTCTGCCATGGTGTACGAAAACCTGACCACGACAGCCGCCTACACGGCAAGTTCTTCGAACCTCCTGACAGCCTTGGTTCAGCCCACGAGCTTGGCCTTGGCGAGTTCAAGTTCTATCACGCCCCCGTTTAACATAGGGCAGACCTTTGCACTGACACCCACCTGGACCCCGGCTTCACCGACCAATACTCAACTGGTTTGGTCCTCTAGCGCACCTTCGGTGGTGAGTGTTGACCAGAGCGGCAACTGTCATGTGTTGGTTCCGGCTTCGTCGGCGGTGATCACGGCACAGTCGGTAGCCAATCCAAAAGTCTTGGCGACGTACTCGGTTTCGGTGGCTCCACTTACTCTTAGCCTGAGTGCCAGCACCTTAACCTTAACGAATTTAGGGGCAAGCACGACCTTAACGGTTACCGAAGGCGGTGACGCTACAGGAACCAACCCGGCTGTGACTTTGACTTCATTAAACCCAAGTATTGCCACTGTAGCTTCTACCACAACACCAGGGAGTTTTACTGTTACCCCCGGGAGCACTTCGGGAACGGCAACCCTCACGGCCACGAGCACCGTTGACCCCACCGTCTCGGTGACATGTTCGGTGACCGTGTTGACTCAGGTGACGTTTCAACCGAATCTGCCTACGGGGTTAACAATATCGACAGACACTGCCGTAACCCAGCTTGTGGCGGTGGGCTCCTCGACGAGCGTGACTATTCCTTCGCCAGCTGAACCAGCCAGCTGGACGTCGGGGGCTTGGTACTTTGCTGGCTGGGATACATCAAAAACTGCCACGCCCCCCACGTATGGACCAGGAACTTTAGTCCCAGTATCAAACACCAACCTTACCTTATATGCGGTGTGGACGTTGAACCCGCAATGGGCCTGGATTTTGCCACCACCGGTAAACAACACGGTCACCATCACAGGGCCAACAACCCTGATACCCGGTCAAACGTTTCATAGTGTGGCGACTTATAATGGGACAACGAACAGTACTGTGAAATGGTTCTGGGATAATAACACAACGTATATCGGAACAACAGCGACCCTAAGCTATCCTGTGCCTTCAACTACGACCTTGGGTACGCATCTTTTGACCGTCGATTTTTTGGACGCCGCAACAGGCTACCACTATACGGCCACCAAGCAAGTCAATGTGGCGACAGCTTTGCCGTGGCAACTTGCCGCGCCGCCTGCTAGCCACACATGGAATGCTATCGCCTACGGCAACGGAACCTTTGTTGGTGTAGCCAGCGATGGTTATACAACGTACTCAACCGACATGGGTAAAACTTGGTCAACCCCGGTGCTGCCTACAGGAGTAACCGAACTTGAAACTATAGCGTGGGGGAACAATACCTTTGTTGCAGGGGGGCAAGTTCCTGTGTCGGGCCAAGCAAATACATATTCAGTCTACACAATTTCCAGCAGTGACGGAAAAACCTGGAGTACGCCTGTAGCTCAAACGAATTTATCCAATGTCAATCATAACAGTCCTCATGTCTGGGTTGCCTTTGGGCAGGGCTCTTTTGTTTTTATGCCGACCGGCGATGAAACAGGACCCAATACCAATTGGTACTCATCAACCGATGGATCAACCTGGAGTAGCGCAAACCATTTGGTTCAGTCGTCTGAGTATTCCTGTCTGGTCTTCAATGGAACCACTTTTGCCGCTTTTGGTCGCTATTGTACTTTTGAAGAATTTAATGTTGGTACGAGTGGCCCAACGACGTATTTTTCGACCAAGTCACAGGGTTACAGCTACAGTTTTGGAATGTTTAACGGAAATTATTATTTTAACGAAGATGGTGGTAATGGCTGGTATCTTTTTGGGGGACTTAATTCCAGTACAACCATCTCGAAGATGACAGTGCCTGTTGCCGCGATTGATCAAACAAGTGCATATAAAGCCTTTTACACAAATCAAGATGTGCTTTGGATGACAGTTAGTGGCTTGGGAGTTTTCTATTCGACCGACGGGGTGACTTTTGAACCCAGTTCCGCTTCGTTTCCCGGAGCCGATTATAATGCCCCCTGGTGCTACGGGGACGGTGTCTGGGTTTGTCTCGACCAAGGGAGTGCCTTCTATGCTAACTAAGCCTGCTTCGATTGGATTCACCAAAGCGATGATAAAGATTTTGCCAATAGCAATAGGGGTACTGGGACTAAGCCTTTTCGCTAGTTGTGCCTCACCGGCGGCTCCGGGTGGGGCGTCGCATCAGCTTTCTGTTTCGTGGAGTTTTAATTCCCCCGGTTCGCGGGCGATCTTTCCAACAACATTCCCCCTTGTTGATACCTACACAGTGACGCTTTTTACCGGCGGAACTGTTGCAAATAACTCTGTAACAGGAGGAACCCAGGTTTCTGGAGCGACCCAAACTGTGAATGGGTCGACAGCTTCCTTCTCAGGGTTGAGCACACAAACTTATCAAGTTTTAGTTCAAGGCTACAATAGCTTGGCATCTTCGGCCTTGGTGGCCCAGGGGGCGGTCTCAGTTGATATGACCAGTACCTCAGCATCAACGGCGGTGACTTTGGCCTATGTTGGGTCGGGAACTGGGGGGTCGGGAACCCTCAACTTGTCGTTTACCTTGAGTGGAACAATTTCAGGAGGAACGCCTAGCAGTGCTACCTATACTCTGGCCCCTTTAGGTAGCGGGTCTACAACTTCTGGCTCCTTAACCTCTACCAATGGCAACTTTCCGTATACCTTGAGTTTGGCTTCGGTAACGATTGGTTCCTGGTTACTTACAGTTCAAGTTCAAGCTGGCGCGGTGTGGGCGACTTTGAGTGATACCGTCGAAATCATGCAAGGCCAAACAACCTCCAGTGCCGTCACGATTGATGGAGCAAGCTTTACCAACGCCATACCTTTAGTCTTGGTCCCTGGTGGAACCTTTCAGAGGGATGCCACCCCTGGTGACAATTCCACCGTCAGCAGTTTCTTGATGGGCAAGTACCCCATCACCCGTGCTCAGTTTTTTGCCGTGATGGGCACGGACCCGA
>JAJXVP010000123.1 GCA_021782055.1 bacterium
GCAATAAAGCCCGTGACGACACCCCAAGGTCGGGCTTTGCCTCCTCCTGCCGAACTCCCCAAGACGACGGGAAGAACGGGAAGAATACACGGCGAAAGGATCGTAACGATACCGGCCAAGAACGCGAAGCCAATCAACACTCCCATGATTTACGCCCTTGCCAAGATACTTTGTACGGTCGTCGTTCCCGACCAAATCTTCTTTTGGTTCCCCTGGGAGTCGATCTCGACAAAGGTATGTTGTTGTGTGATCCCGTACTTCGTTTTAAGCGCGGTAGCCGTGTCGTAATTCACAACGACAAGGCGAACGTTGTCAGGAATATCCTGATAATGGGCCTTGAGGTTTTTGTACGTTGCTTGACAGGTAGGGCACCAGCTGGCGGCAAAAAAGTAAATCACCGTATGGTCCTTAGCCATGGCTTCGGCCGCCGCCTGGGTTGTAAACGGAACAACCTCGGGAGTCATCCCCGAAAGGTCATAAAAGGTGGACGAGCCGTTCGACATCGAGTTCGACATTGAGCCGCCAGATTTCATAGTGTCGGATTTCATAGTGTCTGACGAAGACATGGAACCTTGTGAAGCCCCTGTCATAGAGCCCTTGTCCATCGAATTGTTTGACATCGAGTTGTTCGACATGGAGCCGCCCGAAGATTCCTGCTGGCCGTTGGCCCAAACCAGACCTGTCATGGTCAACGCTACCATCGTAGCCATCACCAATTTTTTCATTTTAACCTCCTAAGGTTGCGCCTTTTACAAAAGGCGAGTTAAGGAGTAATGTATAGCGCGTTTTACAAAAAGACAAGTTTGGTTTACATTTTTTCTTAAAAATCAACGCCAAAGGTTCAATCTTGGCAATGTGTGTCGCCAATCCTTGAAATATCAGCTGTAAGTTTTTGGTAACTTAGCCTCGAATCTGCAGAATTTTGAGGACAATAAGCTTCACAATAATCATTAAGGCCAGCACCCCACACAACCAAGGATCAAGGGTGTGGGTGAGGTCTTGGATTACAAGGAGTACCGATAGAGCCGTGACCCCCGCCAGGTAGGCTACGCGGCTGGCCACCGCCAAATGGTGGACATCACGCTCGTCCTGAGGGCGTTCACGAAAGACGATCCCGGCATAGACGGCCATCGCTGCCGCGAAAAGCCCAAGGACGAGCATTTGAAGTGCCGTGGGCATCAGCCAGTGAAAAGGATCGACCTTCAGTCCTAAGGTGATTAAGACGGCAAGGGCTACGAGAATTTCACTCGCCTTCTTCATAAAAAAGTTCCTCCACGGTAATTTTTAAAACTTTGGCCAAGCGTAGAGCTAGTTGTACAGATGGGGTGTAATTGCCTTTTTCGATGGAAATGATTGTTTGCCTCGTTACTCCTGTCTTCTGAGCCATTTCTTCTTGCGTCAGACCAGCTTGAGAACGAAAGATTCTTAACTTATTCAAAATTGCCGTATCGGGCATTTCATAAATGTAAAGTTAAGTTAACAAGCTGTCAAGGTGAACAAAAGTTACTGGATCTGCTCGTTCCTGAAAGAATCCATTGTGAAATTGACCTGTAGGCCACATACTAGAAAGAATGTTAAAACCGCCGATTTCAACGTGGTAGATTTATCTTGGCAATCAATGATTTTTAAACAAGGGGAGAAAGAAAACATGCTGGTTGTTACTACCGAAAATATCTCGGGTTATCAAATAACAGAAGTCAAAGGGCAGGTGTTTGGCCTCGTGGTGAGAAGTCGAGGCATTGGGAGTAGTATTCTCGCGGGACTTAAAAGTTTGATTGGTGGGGAAATTCGGCAATATACAGCTTTGCTTGAAGACTCGCGAAAGCAAGCCATCGATAGGTTAGTAGCCAATGCCACGGCCCTGGGCGCCAACGCCATTGTTATGATGCGCTTTGATTCGAGTGAAATCGGTCAAAACATGACAGAAATTCTGGCCTACGGAACGGCCGTCATCATTCAAGCAGGTAGTTAAAAGGATGACTTCTTAAGCAATTTTTTTTCCCTTCGCCGAGGTGGATCGCCCCAGGAGGAGCCGTACGACGGGGCTCACCACCGATAGCCCGATGATGACAAGCCACAGCAGGGGGTCGGTCAGCGCGACGGTACCGAACACCCGCTGACAGAAGGGGACGAACACGAGGAGCGGGATCATGGCGATCATTGCTATGCTGAAACCTTTGAGAAGCAGGTTCGGCGCCGTGAACTTTTTCCACATTCGACCCTCTCGTAACACGAACGCCGAAAGCTGGGGCGATAAGAGAGTAACAACAAACGCGGCGGTTTGGCCGGCCTGGGCACTGCCCCGCCAGCCCTGCCAGGCGAAAGCATACGCCGCCGTGATAGCCAAACCGAACACGAGACCATCAAAGAGCATGGTCCAACGGTCTTTCACCGTCAGGATGGGGTCGTCTCGTCGAGGCGGGGGCCGTCTCATGACCTCGGGACCTGCCGGGTCGGTGGACAGCCCTACCCCCGGTGCTGTTTCCATAACAACGTTCGACCACAAGAGCATCAGGGCGTTCAAGGAGGCTCCTGGGGCAAATAGCGGGGTAAGGACAGTCGTAATGACCTTGCCCAGGTTGTTGGTGATGAGGTAACGGACCAGTCGACGAAGGTTGCCGAACACCGTCCGGCCCTCTTTAACCGCCGCCACAATGGTAGCAAAGTTATCATCAGTGAGAATGAGGTCGGCAGCTTCTTGACTGACCTGAGTCCCTGCCCGACCCATCGCGATGCCGACATGGCTTTTCTTCAAGGCCGGGGCATCGTTGACACCGTCACCCGTCATGGCAACGACGTGATCACCCTCACGGAGGGCTTCGACGATTTTCAGTTTATCTAAAGGAGAGACTCGGCTGTAGACCCGGTAGTCTGACACCGTGCTTGCGAACTCTTCAGGGCTCATCGCCTCCAGCTCTTTGCCCTCGAGGGCCTGGCTGAGGTTTTGGGCGATTCCGACGCTTTCAGCGATAGCAAAGCCCGTTTTCTTGGCGTCGCCGGTAATCATGACCACGGCGATTCCTGCCGCTTTCGCCTCGGCGACCGCTTGCTTGACCTCATCTTTGGGAGGGTCGTAGATGACGACGGCCCCCAGCCAGTTCAGGGCGGGCAAACTGCCGGTTTCGAGTTTGCCACCTGAGAGTTCATACTCGGGTCCGATATCGGCCTGAGCGAACCCGATCAGACGGAACCCTTTGTCCTGGCGGGTACCCAGGTCCCGTAACACAGCCGTACGCTCCGCACCCAAGCCGGGGCACAGGGCGACGACCTTCTCGGGAGCGCCCTGGACCAAAACGCGACGGCCACCCGGGATCGTGACCAGCGCGACGCTGTACATCCTGTCGCTATTGAACGGCAAGGTCGCCAGCGTCGCGTACGGAGCATCGAACTCGCCGGGTTTGTAGCCGGTTAACAAAGCGGCCTTGAGGAGAGCGATTTCGGTAGGGTCGCCCGACTCCAGAGTGGCCGTCGAACACTTCGCCGCAATGAGGAACAGATCGGCTACCGCCTGGCCTTGCCCCTCGGCAATCCGAGTATAGAGGTCGGCCGCGGTATGGAACTTCTGGTCGAGGTAGAACTCTTTGGCTGTCATCGCATGGGTGGTAATCGTCCCCGTCTTGTCGGTGCAGATAAAGTCGACATTGCCGAGGGTCTCGACCGAACTCAGCTTTTTTACAATGGTTGACTGGCGGGCTAGCCGTTCTACTGCCAAAGAAAGGGCGATGGTAATGCTGGCTGGCAGACCTTCGGGAAAGACGGCCACCAAGATGGTGATGGCCAAAAGCACAGCGCCTTCGAGGCGGGCCGTATCCCAGTGAGAAAAGTCCTTGACGGCGAATAAGGTCAAGACGAGTGCCGCCGAACCGAAGGCCAGCAACACTAAAAACTTGGTTTCTCGCGCTAGCCTGACTTGGAGGGGAGTTTTTTCGTTGTCTTCGGTCTGTAACGAAGTAGCGATCTGCCCCATCTCGGTCGTGGCACCGATAGTGACAACCACAGCCTTGCCAGTACCGTCGAGAATTCGTGAACCAGTAAAAAGAAGATTCCGAATCTCATAGGGTTTCAGCCCTGGGGCAGTCAAAGGCCCTGGCTGTTTTCGAACTGGTTCGCTTTCGCCCGTCAGGTGGGCTTCATCTACCAAGAGGTTAACCGCTTCGAGCAAGCGGACATCGGCGGGCACGACATCCCCGGCTTCAAAGACGACGACATCGCCGGGAACCAGGAACCGCGTTGCTAGCACCTCGGGTCGTCCGTCGCGCCAAACACGAACTGTCGGCGTCAGCATCTTTTTCAATGCTTCCAACGCTTTTTCGGCCTTTGCGTCTTGCAACAGCCCCACGACGGTGTTGATCGCTACGACGCCGAGGATGGCAAACCCTTCAAGCCAGTCGCCGATAACAAAGGAGAAACCCGTCGCGGCAAAGAGGATGAGTACCATGGGCTCAGCGAGACTTGCGAGGATCTTAGATAAAAGTGTCACACGGCGTTGCGCTTTAAGTTCGTTGAATCCCGAACTTCGGCGTACCTCATCGGCCTGGGCCGTGGATAATCCACCATGAGACGATCCTAAGCTATGTAACAACTCGGCCTCGCTTGGCGAGTACGCGTCGAACAGGGTCATACTGAAGAGTTTGAGGTCGAGTAACGCTGCCGTCAAGCGCCGACCAAACTAACCGCAAAGCCTAAAGTTGCGCCGTCACCCGCAAGCCGAAAACCCATTCGTTTCCTATTCGTTCCTGAGGCGACAGTGGGTTTACAACACCTCCCCCTGGGTTGAAAACGTACTGTGCGTCGGGTTGAACTTGTAACCACGGAAGCACCTGGCCCAGATAAGTGGCTTCAAGAATGCTTTCTCCGGAGGGCTGAGGGTTATAGGCGCCCTGGTACAGGGCTAGGTCCGAAGCTAAACCCGAAGCGGCTGTACTCATGTTAGCATAGCTCCAGCCCAAGCCCAAAGAGTCGGAACTTTCCGTAAAGAAGGGATCTTTGAGCACCAAGCCCGCCTCCCCATCAAAGTCAACGGTGTTTCGGTCGGACGGAGCCCCCATTCCCCGTAGAAACAACCCCAACGTTTGATGGGAATCTTGGGGATTGGTCCACAGGACGTCATCAAGCAAACCATAGACAGCAAAATTACCTGCGTCCTGCCGTGGCTGACCGTTGGACGCGGGGTTGGCCAGTGACAGCCCCTGGGTATCAAAGCGAACATCAGGAAAGTTACTACTTTGATACCAGGTACCCAGCTTAAAGCTTCCTCCCCAGGGTTGATCTCGTAAAAAGTGCACCTGGATTTCCGTGATGGCCAACGCCCCATCATTGAACGGAGCCAGAGCGAAAGAAGGATGCCCGTTAAAGACTCCGGCTAGGATGGAGATTTGGTCTGAGGGCCTAATCCTAAAGCGAATTCCTAAAGCTGACAAAGGATACGCAGGCCCGCCCCCTGGGAGATCAGAGCTAAAGAGAGCTGGCCAGCCAAAGCCTGCGTTGACAAAAACGGCTGCGGTTGAATTGATGGCGAACTCTTGATCGAGGCTCTGAAAACCTAGCTTAATATCGAACCTGGGTCCCGAAGCGACATCGCCCCACGTTTGGTCATACCACAGTTCCCATAACCCAAGGCCGTCGGTAGCTTCAATGTTGCTCACCGTTTGTAAAACAAAAAGGTTTTGAGTACTTAAGTTTTTACCGTGATTTTCAAGACCACTGACATTCAACAGTCCCCCGGGTAGTCCGAATGTCTTTGAGTCTATTTGCAAGTCAGCTTGAGTCAACCCATCGAAGGCTACGCCTTGTTTGACCCCGCCCGAAACATTGCCAAAAATCTCGCTTGTCTCTTGGACAGTTAAACTCACCCCATGCTGACCCAACCACGGAAAAGTTTGGTTGATGACACCAGAATCTGCCCAAACGTGACCCGCGAGGACAATATAATAGAGGATTGCCACCCCCGACAGGAGTTGACACCTGCCCCAGCTACCTCGTAAATCAGTTTTTCGTGGCCGCACTGTTCGAGTCCACATAAGCAAGAATATCGCTACCAACGTGAGAATATTCAACACCCAGCCGCTTCGACTTGCTTTCCCTTTACCGGGCGAGTATGCTCCTGGCTATGAGCACGGGTCAAAACTTCGCGCAAGAACAGCTGGAAAGCAACCCGCGCAAGGCCGGACTTTTCAAAAAACTCCTCCCGTTTCTGGGACCAGCGTTTATCGCCTCTGTGGCCTATATTGACCCTGGTAACTTTGCCACCAACATCTCCGCCGGCTCCAAGTACGGATACCTCTTGGTTTGGGTGGTCATTGTTTCGAGCCTGATGGCGATGCTCATTCAGACTCTCAGCGCCAAACTAGGTATCGCTACAGGCAAAAATCTCGCCGAGCTGTGTCGTGACCGTTTGCCGCGCTGGCTCGTTTGGGTCATGTGGGGTGTTATGGAGTTAGCCGCCATGGCTACCGACCTCGCGGAGTTTTTGGGGGCAGCCCTCGGTTTTAACCTTTTGTTCGGGATGCCGATGCTGGTGGGGGGGCTTCTCACCGCTGTGGTGACCTTCTTAATTCTGGGCTTAGAGAGGTTCGGCTTTCGCCCCCTCGAAGCTGTCATCAGTGCGCTGGTAGCTGTGGTGGGCTTGAGTTACCTTGCCGAGCTGATCATTGGCCACCCCAGCTGGAGCGGCATCGCCGGCAGTATTCTTCACCCACACTTTCAAGGGTCAGAAAGTGTTTTGTTAGCGACTGGTATTGTCGGTGCCACCATCATGCCCCACGTCATTTACCTGCACAGCGCTTTAACACAAAACCGAATTGTCGTTCGCGATCCTGCAAAACAAAAAAAACTGTTTCACTTCGAGCTGGCCGATGTTGTCATTGCCATGACGGTGGCCATGCTTATCAACACCGCGATGCTCGTCATGGCCGCTAGTGCGTTTGGGGCCACAGGGCATACCGATATCGACTCAATTCAAGTCGCCTATAAAACCCTCGAACCCCTTTTGGGGCCGGCTGCAGTGATTTTTTTTGGGGTTTCGTTGTTGGCCTCGGGTTTAGCCTCATCCAGCGTCGGTACCAGTGCAGGCCAAATCATCATGCAGGGTTTTTTAAAGCACCGCATTCCTATTTGGGTGCGCCGACTGGTCACGATGATTCCCTCCCTTACGGTCATCAGCTTAGGGTTAGACGCGACTCAGACCTTGGTGGCTAGCCAAGTATTTCTTAGCTTTGCCCTACCCTTTGCCCTATTTCCGTTAATCTTTTTTACGGCCAATCGCCCCTTGATGGGGCCCTTGGTCAACCGGCGCCTGACCAGCGCCGCGGCCTGGGTGATTACCATCCTCATCGTTGTGCTGAATATCTTCCTCACAATACAGACTTTCGGAGGTGCCACATGACTCCCCTAACTCTGGATCGCATTCTGGTTCCCCTCGACGGCTCGGTGCTAGCCGAGGCGGTGCTCCCCGCCTGCCGGTATTTTCTGGAACACACCTCAGCTCAACTGATCCTGTTGCACATCGTCGAAAAACGACCCCCCAAGAAAATTCACGGCCAACGGCACCTCGGGTCTCGTGAAGAAGCTCAGTTTTATCTGGAGTCTTTAAAACAATCGCTAGAAGAGGCCTGGCCCGGACGCCTCGAAAGCCTTGTACGCCCGGCAACGTCGAACCGCATCGCGCGCGAGATCGCTCACGTGCACAAAGAAGTTCAAGCCGGTCTGGTCATTCTTTGTACTCACGGGCATAGCGGACTCAGTCAGTTTTGGTCTG
>JAJXVP010000124.1 GCA_021782055.1 bacterium
TCGGGTCCGTGCCCATCACGGCAAAAAACTGAGCACGGGTGATGGGGTACTTGCCCATCAAGAAACTGCTGACGGTGGAATTGTCACCAGGGGTGGCATCCCTCTGAAAGGTTCCACCAGGGACCAAAACCAAAGGAACCGTTTCTGAGGTAAAGGCCGTGCTAGGTATGGTCATGCTGGCGCTGGTAGTCTGGTTGGCCATCACCACGACGGCATCGGTCCAAGTTGCTGACAAAGCTCCGGCCTGGAGGGTCACGTTGACCATTTGCGTTCCGGTAGGAACATTAGTCAGGGTCAAGGTAAACGTCGAAGCGGTACCGGTCAAGCTACCCGAACTTGAAGTTCCTTGCGAGTTGAGCATGGTATACACCGCGGAACCTACCGTGTTGCCGTTGGCAAGGGTGCCAGAAACCGAAAAGGTTAAGTTGACCGAGCCAACACTCGTGGTATCGGAGCCCACATACTCCAAGACTATCGTGGGCGAGCTCGTCGTTGCCGAAGTCAGGTCAACGCTCAAGGCACCACTTGCCAGAATAGCCGTGGGGTTTTGACTGTTCGCTCCCGTGACCAGAATTTGGTAGGTAGCCGCTGACAGACCAGAGATACTGGCCTGAGGGCTCGTCACAGTCACGGGACTTACTACTTGGCTTCCACCGGTAACTCCAACGCCCACAATCGTCGCGTTTTGAAAAACCTTAACGGTAAAGGTGTCGACTAACGGCATAGTGCTGGGTAGAACGATACGGGCTGAGGGGGAGCCTAGGGTCCACGAAAGGTTGAGTGTGTTGGTCGCTTGATTTTGAGTTGCCAAAGGAAGTGAGCATGCGTTGAGCAACAACAAAAGTCCCACGGCTGAAAAGGCTAAGATTCTGAAGATTTTATTGCGCATACTGGCTCCCTGCTGTTGCTGTTGCTACGGCCACCCAGTTGCCGTTTCCAAAACACCAATTTCCCCAAGAGTTGTTAAACGTCGTGTAAAGCGAATTGAGCGCGGTGGTGGGCCACCAGGTCGTTCCATCCAAAGAGTACTGCAAGGACGGCGATGAACCGTTCACCCCCAGCGAATACAGAATGCCATTGCCCCCCACCAAGGGACCAAAGTTGGCCCCGGTAACCGGCGTGTAAGTTTGACCGTCCGTTGAGCTGTACAAATTATGCGAGGAATCTTCGGCGTACCATTTGCCTGCGAGGTAGGTAACATACGAGGTACCCATTGTTCCAGGGAAGCTTGTCACAGCTGTCCAAGTTTGCCCATCGGTGGACGAATACAGAGTTGATCGACCGGCAATTTCAAACAAACCATTGCCATAGGCCAAGCTGGTGACAGAGCCCGTTGCGGAAAGATTCCCATGGGTCCACGTTAGCCCGTCAGGCGAGGTAGCCCAGTACAAGCCCCCTGTGTCGATTCCTACAAACATACCATTGCCGTAGGTTAAAAACCAACCGGCCGGCGACATAGAACCTGACAAGTTTGTAAGCGTTGTGCTACCCCAAGTCAACCCGTCCGAGGAAACTTGTGTGCCAAATTTTCCGTGTCCGCCTGTTGCGGTACCAGAGTAAATACAAGCAAATACGCCATTCCCATAGGCTATGTCGGGGCCCGATCCGAAACCAGGAGAAGTTGTTCCGGTTGTCCAGGTAACCCCACCATCACTGGACTGAGCTGTGGAAAAACTAGAGACGTAGGTCACAAACTTTCCCGCGCCATAGACCACAGGCGTAATGGCACTCGCGCCTGTGGGCGTCGAGGAGGCTTTCCAAAAGGCACCACTATTGACCCGGAAGGTTGCTGTACCGGCGTAATGGTAGGCAGTCTTGGCATCTGTTGCCACGGCAGTCATGGTATGAACGCCCCAAGGGAGGGTGGCGGGGACCGTCCAGTTGAGGGTCGAAGTCGTCTGGCCAGAGATCGGTGTAGTGGAGTTATCCAAAAACCACGCCCATGAACTTGTCGTAGGTGAAGAAGATCCTGAATAAGTTGCCGTCATCGTGAGGGGCTCGTTTAACCCTACGAGATCGGGACTCGTCACAGTTACCGTATTCGTTGCTGGTGGCGGCAAAATCCAGGCCCATTGCGGGTTCAACGTCCACACCGCATACAAGGTAAGGTTGGTGTTTGGTATGGTTACTGAAGATCCTGGTCCATACGTCGGCGTCGTTGCAGTGTTTGAGGTACCCCAGCCAGCAAAGTACCAAGCTCCTGACGTCCAGCTGGCTGGTTCAGTTGGGGAAGGGATGTTCACACTCGTCGCTGAGCCTATCGCCACAAGCTGAGTTACGGCGTTGTCTGCCGATATCGTCAACCCCGCAGGCAGATTTGGTTGAAACGTCACCTGGGTCAACACCGTCACCGAACACGTCACCGAGACGGTGGGGTCAACGGTGCTCGTGGCCGTGAGGGTTACCGTTCCCGAATTGCTCCCTGGGGTAACGGTAAATGCAGAAATACTATTTGCCTCAGAGGCAAACGTTACGGTGGCAATACTTGGGTTTGATGAAGTCAAAGTCACAGCCGGGTTGGTTCCTGTTGCGTCACCGCCTTCGGTAACCGTTACGGTCGTGCTTGTCCCTGAATTCGTTAAAGTTAACGTGCTGGCACTCAGGCTAAGAGTAAGAGGAGCCACCGAAACCGTGTATATCGCCAAGACTTTTGGATTGGCCACCGACTGTGCCGTGATCACGGCCGACGAAGCCGGAGCCAACACATGACAGTTGCCGCTCTGGTCAACACTCACCACCGAAGGTGCGCTAGAGGACCAAACCAGTTGGGTATTGGTCGGTGAAGCCGGGGTCCAGGTGGGTGTCAGTGCAAAGGTCTGCCCTATGTTAAACGGGGGCGTGATAGAACTTGAACTCGCCAAGGCCAAGCTGAGCCCCGTGGGCTGAACCAAGGCCGTCAGGAGGTGCGAAGAACTTGCCGTGTAGGCGGCTGTTGTGGTTAGGTTTTCGTACACCATGGCAGAATCGGAGTAGGTAACCATTTGTCCTGACGATAACGTTGCCTGGAAGTAAAATTGGTAAGTGCCAGAGTTAGGTGAAGTTGGCGACCAAGAATAAGTGGGTGCAGAAGTCGCTACGGTTAGGGTCGGGTTCTGCGTCGAACCGTCAGGGGCAATAACTTGAAACACCGGCGTTCCCACGACGGATGTTCCTGCTGTTCCCCAGGTTGCTACAGAAGACAAATCAAAGCTCACGGACAATGCCCCTGTACCCTGGTTGGCAATGTAGCTTAAAGGAATCGTCAGCGGGCTGGGATTTGTCGCGAGGTTGATACTAGAACTCCCTGCGACAATGATTTGACTGCTAGCGTTACTACCAGACACCGCAATAGTGTAGGTAGCGGCATCGAGGCCGGTCGCCACAACGGTTGTCGAGTTCGACGTTACCGTTTTAAACACACCCGTTGTGGAATTGGTAAACGTAACGCTGTACGACGAAGGTGTCGCAAACGTAGGGGTCACGGTACGGGCGCCCCCGGAACGGGCACCTAGCGTATTGGTTTGACCAGACGCCGAGGGTAAACTCAGGTTTATTGTCAGCGACAGCCCCGAAGCGGCGGGGGCTGAAACACTGGCAGGGTTGGTACAGCTGGTCACTAGGGCTACCGCTAGCACGGCTACCACAACGAAAAAAGGTAACTGCCTGCCCATCCGTGACGACTTTAGTTGCTCCATATCGCGTTACCTCCCTGCAAGGCCACCCAAATTCCATTGCCGTAGCACCACGGTGTCACCGGGACGTTACCCCAGCCGTTGGAATTCCAACTTGAAGAAAATCCCGAAAGACTAAACGGCGAGCTTGTGGGGGTGACAGTGGTAAATGTTAACCCATCGAAGGAGTATTCGATGGTGTTATTGGTACTCCAGTTGAAAAGAATATTGGGGCTGGAGGCTTGGTAGTTATAGGCACCTAAAGACGTAGAGGGTAGCAACGTATTCGTTGAAGTAGTGCTCCCTTTTAAGGCTAAACCGACAAAGCCAGAACCTTGCGCCGCCCAAGCGGTATAAAGCGTGTTTCCGTTAAAGATAAACATACTTTGCTTACCGCCCAAGGCGGTCGACCATAAGGAAGAGCCGACTGCACCAGTTGAAGGAATCGGGTAAATATTTCCGTCGCCGCAAAAGGCTTCGAAGTTTCCCAAGGCGCTGTTGTAGCTTAGAGAGCTATTGTAGCCCAGTCCGAGCCAGGTTGGCGAGCTTAACGAGGACGAGCCTGCCGTCCAGGTCTTTCCATCCATGCTGTAAAACGGTGTACTCACTCCGCTGAACACCGCCATAAAGGTCCCAGCGCCAAAGGCCACAAGGTTGTCAATACTGTTTACTGGCGCCGATGTCACGGTCATCGTTTTCACCGTCCAAGTTTGTCCGTCGGTACTCCAAGCAAAGGGGACAGTACTCGTCGAACCGGAAGTATACCCCACCGCTACAAAAATCCCGGACCCACTCACCGTTCCATACGTCACGTCGGCAAAGTTGATCCCCGGTATCTGGGCGCTAGTTTGCCAGTTCTTTCCATCGAGCGAGACGGCCGTATACCCATCAGAAGCTACCGCTACAAAACGGCCGTTACCGTAAACGGCCGAGGTCCAAGGGTGAATTGCAGGCGAGGTGATGGCGACTTGCCAGTTGGTTCCGGTTAATTGGGCATATAAAATGATATTACTAGTGCCAAAAGTGAGGGTCTGCCCTGGTTGGTAGCTCGTACCAGTCCCAGTCGCGGCAGTGTTCCACGACGCGATGACAGGCCCTTCGGTCAAGGTAGGAGCTTGCATAACGGCCGTATCACCCGGTGAAAAGGTTCGGGTTTCGGCAGGGGGTGGTTCGGTCGACCCCACCGCTATACCGTTCCAGCTATACGTCAACGTTGATTGAACCTCGATGGGGATGGTTACCGAGATGCTGGGGTCGGCGTCTAAGACGACGGTTACAGATCCGCTCCCCCCGGCGGTAGCGGTAATTTGATTGTTGGAAATTGTGGCAATCGGGCTAGTTGTTGATGTCACCGTCGTACAATCCACCTGCGTGGAGGTGGCGCCTGTCACCATCACCAACTGGTTCCCCGTATAAGTATTGCCGTTTATTAGGACTTGGGGGATAGCTGTCAACACAGCTTGAGGAACGTTTACCACGCACGTCGCCGTAATCGCAGGGTTCTCGGCAGACGACGCGGTAATGATGACCGTCTTGGGGCCTGATTTAAGGGCTTTGATATTTCCTTGCGCATCGACGGTTACCGTTGCCGGGTCACTCGAGGCCCACAGCACCAAGGTATTGGTCGTACCTGTGTTCAGCGTTGCCGTCAAGGTTTGGAGCTGGCCCACGGTCAGAGTTGTTGTTGACAGCGACAGAAAAAGCGCTTGCACTGGCACGGGAGTCGCAGAAAAATCTGTCGTGACTGGTGCAATGGTTGCCGTTGTGGTTAGGCCCGCACCCACCACCACGGCTGTGGTCATAAGGCAAGTTTCGGTAATCGAGAGCGCCTTCAGTTGCACCTCCCAGGTTCCGCTGACCATATTGCTTTGGCTATAGGTCACGGTGTTGCTCGCCACGGTGAGGTTTTGTGTGGTGACCTGACCCGAAGGTGCCACCAAAGTCAAGGTTGCTGAGGTAACTGTTTGATTACTCGAGGCGAAGTTATACGTCAAGGCGACACTCCCCGTGCCGGTTCCTAAGGGGAGGTACGAAAGAGCCACACTGAACGACCCTGTGCCTGCGCTCAAGTTGGCCGTTGTTGAGCCTTCGGCGATGATGGCCCCAGTTCCATTGGCTCCCCCTGTGGCATTGTACCCTTGCACGGTGATGGTATACGACTCGGCATTCAAATTGTTAAACGTCACGGAACTGCTAGCCGAACTGCTCGAATTATCAACGGTGAACGTCTGCCCGTTGCCCATCGCGTCACTGGCCGTGATGACATACGACAACGGTGTCAGGTAGGTTGGTGCTACCACTCGAGCGGGAGCTCCCCAACTCACCGTCATACTCAAGCCCGTGCTGGACGCCGCTGGGGCCGAGGGTGAGGCACACGAAACGACCAAACCACCTGCCAAGAGCAAGGCCATTGCCAAACCGCTTACAACAAAACTATGCTTATTCTGCATACAGGGCCTCGATTTCAGAAGGTGTCAGAACACGGCTATAGAGTCGAACATCGTCCATAATAAAACCTTGGGCGCCGATTTGAAGCGCTGTGTTGGTAGTTGTAGTGCCGATAGAAGTGCTATAGGTTGCCGTACTTTGCAGAACCCCATTTAAATAGAGGTAGGCAGCCGACCCGTCCCAGGCTAAAACAACAAACTGCCATACGCCTGGGGTGTACGTTGCGGTGGGCATGGCGCCATTTGACCAGGTACCGTTCTGCCCAAACCGGCCTGTCAGTTGAGTTGCAGCGCTCTTAAACACACCGAACTGGAAACTGCCACCATCTCCGTTATATAGCACGGGGTAAGCACTAGTAGCTGCCCCGACGTCTTCCATCCAAAAGCTCAGGGTCAGGGTATTGGTGGACGAAAAGCTTAGGGTAGCACTGTTGGTGGTACTCGCAGAGCCTGCGGTGGAAAAATTCGCCGCGGTGTTGGCCACCCCTCGGTGACCGTAGGTGAAGGCTGTGGTGCCGGTGGGCATTAAAGTTAGACCGCTAGCACTCGTGTCGTTCCAGGTATTGTTGAGCTTCCACTCGCCCAGCAAGCCCGTAGTAGGTATTGGCACAGGAGAATTGCGAACGACGCGGAGCCCTACTTGAGCGGTTGCTGTAAAATTGGCTTGAGACATGCTTCCCGCACCACTCAAATCAGTGTTGTTGTTTGAACTTGCAGATTGAAACGACCCGCCCAAGGTTTGATTACTCGTACTTCCTGAAATCTCGGGGTTCACCAAGATTCCGGTTGTCGTGGGGAATACCCCTTTCATCCATTGAAAAACATTGCCGGTCATATCGTAGAGAGCAAACTCATTGGGCAATAGCGACCCTGAAATCGTAGCACTGAGCTGCCCCACCCAGGCATACTTGGCGAGGTTAGTCGTAACTGTACTGGCCTCGGACGAGCCTGCGTACCCCTTCAGATATCCGCTAACGTTGACGGTTCCCTTCACATCGCTTATTAAAGAATCAACCAACCCGCCCATAGCGGCCCATTGCCATTCAGAAGGTGTGGGCAAACGGTAGCCATTGGCCAACCCATTGAAAGTGGCGTTATCCCAAGGCGTGGCATCACTGGTTGGTGCGCTTACCGTGGTCCAATCGCTCACCCCAGTAACACTATAGACAGGTTGAAGACCTTCTTTAAGGCTGAGTCGATTGCAAAAAATAAGTGCTTCGTACCAAGACATGTTTTGGGCTGGGTAGGCACCTGTCGGGGAATCTGTGGTATTACTGGTGTCGTATCCCATAATACGGGCCCATTGCGAACGTGACACCGTGGTTTGTTGTACCAAAAGGTTTCCTACCGAGGTCACATCAGCTGGTGTTGCATCGCGATTAAACGTCCCCCCCGGAACAAACTTCATCCAGCCAACGTTGGGGGAATAAACATCATTTCCGGTGGCTTGTAAAACTACCGGGTTCACAGCAAACCGAACTGAGGTTGACAACTGGGGGTTCCCCGCGGAATTCACAAGGACGGTTAGTTCATTTTCACCCACCTGCCAGATTCCAGGGAACGGACTCACATTGAGGGTCGCCGTTTTAGTCCCCGTTTGCCCCGGTTGGTCGGTAAGGTTGACCCCGTTTAACTGCCACTGGTAGGTAG
>JAJXVP010000125.1 GCA_021782055.1 bacterium
AGAACCAAAATGGTTTGAAAATCTAAAACATCTTCGGTAAGCCAGGCCAAAGCCACTGTCCCCGCTTCCGCTTCGGAGGCAGGGTAAACGGTTTCGACAATACGTCTTTCTTGACGTCGTTTTTGAAGGGGAAAAGGTTCGGGAAGAGGACGTTTCTGAAACGGAGGGAGAACCTCACGGCTGAGAATTTTTAGGGCCTGACGTACCGGAAGGTTTCCATATAAAAAGACCAGGCAATACGAAGGGTGATAATGTTTTTGATGAAAATTGAGCAAACCCTGGTGGGTTAAATCAGGAATCGTGTGAGGATCACCGCCAGAGTCAAAGTGATAGGGCCCCTCATCAAATAACGAACGCTGAACAGCATCATAGATCACCGATTCAGGACTGGAGTAATTGCCCTTCATCTCGTTGAGAACCACACCTGAGCGTTGAAGTCCGCCCTGATGATCCCATTCCAAGCGGTGACCTTCTTGGCGAAAGGCGGCAGGCTTCAATAACGGAAAGAATACAGCATCGGCGTAGACTCGAAATAAATTGTAAAAATCTTTCGGTACAACAGAAGCTACCGGATAGACTGTTTTATCCGGGTAGGTCATGGCGTTCAAAAAGGTATTCAGGCTGCTTTTAGCCAAATAGAGAAAAGGATCTTTGGTTGGGTATTTTTGCGATCCACATAAAACAGTATGCTCGAGGATATGAGCAACACCAGTGTCGTCCTCCGGCAATGTCCGGAACACAAACGACGCTAAGTTTTCGGGATCCGCAGTCTCGAGGTGGTATACCGTCAAACCAGATTTTTCGTGGACATACAAAACACCCCGTGCGTTAAATTCTGAAAGCTCATCGACGGCCATGCGGCTAAAGCCATACAGCTGAGAGGAGAGTCGTGAGAATTTTTCAGACATGAGACCTACCTAACCTTTTTAATGTTGCAAAGGTTCATTCCATTTAGAAATGGAACCGAAGTTAATCACATGGTGATAACCCTGCAACCGCAGAATTTCTGCCGCTTTTCTTGAGTCCGCTGAAGCGGGCTGACCATAAACGACAATAAAACTATCCAAATTTCGACTAGGATGCTGATACCAGAGAAAGCCCAAGGGAATATTTACCGCTTGAGGAAGGTGCCCTTGCCAAAAAGCATTTTCAGACCGCACATCGACAATGATCAATTCGTCAGGGAAACTCTTCAGTGCTCCGCTTAACCCCAAAGGGGTCGAAAGATCAGACGCAGAAGGCGTGGGGGTTGCAGTGGGGCTAACGGTTGGTGCCGTTTGTGCCGCTACTGTCGCTAGCAATACGGTAAATAGAATTAGGAACAAACTCGGTTTCAACATCAAAGCAAAATCCTCTCAAAGAAAAAAAAAGCCGACGGTAAACCGTTCGGCTATTTCTGCTTAAAAATTGAACTCAACCGCGGGTAGATTGTTGAATCTTGCGGAGTTTTTTCAACTGCTTTCGCTCAAGTGCTTTTTTCTTGCGATTATTGATCGTCGAGGGCTTCTCGAAATATTCGCGCTTTTTCCATTCACGAATAATCCCTTCTTTTTCAACCATCCGCTTAAAACGCTTGATGGCCTTTTCCAGCACTTCGTTGTCGTCAACGGTAATGACGGCTATGGTAATCACCCCCTCTTCCTATCGGCAGAAGCTATTTTAGCGAGAATCCAAGATTTGTCAAGAAGATGACGGTGAACTAAATTTGCTCCATTGACGGGAATACCATGAACGCGCATCTCCCAATGCAAATGAGGCCCCGTAACCAACCCGGTTGCTCCCGAATACCCGACCAGCTGGTTTTGCTGAACTATTTGGCCTACCTCAACCAACCGTTTACTCAAGTGAAAGTAATCACTGTAAACTCCCGGCCAATGTTCAATCACCACCGTTTCGCCGGTCAGCTTTCGATTTTGTGAAAGCATGACCTTTCCTGCCCCACACGCCCGAACAGGGGTTCCTTGCACGATGGCAAAGTCAATCCCCGTGTGATATGTGGAGGACTGATGACCGTCCGTGTAGACAAAAGTACGGGTATCCCCAAAGGGGGAAGAAATGGGTGGTTGCCCCTTTACGGGAAGGCACCAAGACTGATCTTGAAAAATAGCCTGGGGGTGTACCGCTAAGTAGATGTCCCAAATCGAAACCGCTTGTTCATGAACCACAACACTAGGCTTTTCTCGTAGGTGTGACATTGCTCGGTTCAAGTGAAGAATCTCGCGAGGAAACTGGCCCGCCTGAATCGGTAAAGCGAACTCGTAGGTTGTTCCCCGTGTATCGCTAACCTTGAGAAAAGCTTGCTGGGAAGGTGTCATGGCGTCCACGGCCAGCAAGGCCGCTTGAAGGTTCCCTACCCCCACTTGGGAATTCATCTCGGGGGGTAAGGGAAAGGAACGGGCAGAATATAAGGTTTTCCCCTTTTCAGAAATGATGGTAACACGAAACCCAAGGGACAAGGTTCCATTCCACACCAAAACAGCGGCGACTTTACCTGCTTGCAAACTTGAAGGCGCCCAAAGGTTAGCTTGACCCCAAAGAACGCCTCCCCAACAAAGCAAAAAGCCAAACAACCCCGCAAAGAAGCGTTTCATAACGTCTCCCGATTTACACCATTTCTAAATCTAAAATAGTCAGTTGTAAGGATTCTTGACCGTAAAAATAGTTGCGCCCCACCTGGTAAGCAATGTTCACGAGAGAACCTGCTACCAACTTGGCGGAAGGTAGAAACTCTAGAACATTCCACCAGATGGCCGGCCATTTTGCAGAACCCGCGTCAAGCGTCATTTTGAGGTGCTGAGCCCCAGATTTCCCTACTAAGTCGGCTTCCAGCACCCGCAACCCTTTTGTAGAAAAAATGAGTGGTCGATTTCCTTCGCCATACGGTTCAAAATGATCGACAATTTTAATCAGCTCTGGCGTCATCATAGTCAAAGGAATCTCTGCATCCAGCTCTAAGGTCTGGTCTGCTTTGTCAGCGAGTTCAAATTGAGGAAGCAGTGAGGAAAGTCGGCTTTGAAACTCTTTAAAATTTGAAGTCAACATCTGAAATCCTGCTGCTTGTGCGTGACCACCATAATCGATGAAAAGGTCAGCAAAAGCATCGAGGAATCTTCTAGTCTCGAAACCACGATTGGTCCGCAACGAGCCAATGGTTTTATTTCTTTGTTCGGTCATGACAAGCGCTGGAACTCCTAGCGTGTTCATAAGACGCGACGCGAGAATTCCGGTTATCCCCTTAGGCACACGCGGATCATGCACCAAAGCAAAGCGTTCTCCCGAGGCCTCCCAGAATTGGCGGGCTTGTGGAAGGATATCGGTCCAGGCGGTCTGGCTCAGCGCTTTTCGTTCTTGATTCAGCTCCTCTAACCGATCGGCCAAAAGCTTACGCTTTCCTTCTTCAGCGGTTAAAAACAGATCGATCGCCGAGGTAGGTTCTCCTAACCTTCCTGCCGCATTTAAAACGGGCGTTACCTGCCAAGACACCTCGGTGGTTGAAAGCGGGTGTCCCAAGAGCTTGAGTTTCATTAAGAGGCTACGAAGGCCAGGCCGCCCCGATTTATTCAGCGACTGCATTCCCAACCGTACAAGAATACGATTTTCACCTTCAAGCGGCATCATATCGGCCAAGGTCGATAACGCAACCAGATCTAAAACTGAAGTAAAATCACTTCCTAGTGACGGAAATTTTTTATGTACAGAGCTGATGAATAAGCTGACCAGAATATCTAAAGGTCCACTATCAGGATAATACCGGGGGAGGCGACTTTTTGCCAAAACCTCGGGAAGCGTCAAACTTTTAAGACCAGGAAACGCTTGTAAGATACCAGGAGCCATATCAAAAAGGCTGATCAAGGCTCTTGCCCCAAAAATCTGTTTCAATAAAGCCGTTTGTTGAACAGAATCCCAGACGTAAATCTCTTGATCTTGGAGGAATTCGGCCAACAGGGAGATTGTCGCCCGTGGGGTTTCGGCGTTAAAAACCAGGCAGAGCCGCTTTTTTACGAGTAAATTGACCAGATGACAGGCCTCAACCGTCACGCCGTCCTCGTTTTGATGAACATTCAAAAGGCAAAGCCGTTGATTATAAAGGGGGGTCTGGGCAAAGCGTAACGCCCAGACGAGTTTGCTGACAACGGCTGTCGCCGATAAATACGGAAAGGGATAGGATTCTTCGGGGATCTTCGGATCAAGAATGGCCATGGCTTGAGGCAGGTCTTCGGGAGAAACATGATGATCTAAAATAATCACGTCGATTCCCGCTTTCCGGGCATTGGCAATTTCTTCAGCATTCGATATTCCGCAATCCACGGTCACCAGTAAAGTGCACTCTTTTTCAGCGGCCAAGGCAATGACACTTTCGGATAACCCATAGGTCTCTTCGCCTTCGGGAACCTTCCATTCCGGTTTTAACCCTAACTCTTGCAGTGCTTCGACCAACAGTACCGTGGCACTCACCCCATCGACATCACGGTCACCAAAAACAAAAACTCGTTCATTTTCTTCTTGGGCCGCCAAAAGGCGATCCACGGCATCTTCCATAGAGGCAAATAAGTACGGATTGTGAAGAAACCGTAAATCATCTTCGAGGTAAAAGAGAAGGTCTTTACCTTCTGTGATCCCTCGCCGGAGCAAAATGGAGGCCTCTAAGAGGCTAAGACCATAGCGAACTGCCATCTGCTTGACCTCGGCAGGATCAAGCGGTTTTTTGCCCCAATGCTGGCGTTTATCAACTTTCATCTAGTATAATTCCTCAAGGATGAGCGTCTCCTGAGCCGACGCTTTTTGTTCAAAGCGGCAAGCCTGTTCTAAACGAGACAACGCGTGGGCCGCTTTTGCTTCATGGTCTGTCCAAATTTTGACAAGAACATCCCCTTTTTTTACTGGCTGCCCTGGTTTTATTAACCACTCAAGCCCAGCTTCAGCACAAAGAGTATCCTCTTTTTGGCTTCTTCCGGCCCCTAGCCCTGTTGCTACCAACCCGCAAACTTGCGTATCAACTTCAGCGAAAAATCCATCACGAGGAGCCCTTAGCTCGAGAACGACTGGGGCCCGACGATGGCCGATTTGCTGTTCTAGCAAGGACCAATCTCCTCCCTGGTCAAGGACGTTCTGACGAAAAAGCTGTAAAGGTGTACCCTCTTCGAGCTTTGTTTTTGCCAATGCTATGCCATGGTCTACGGATCCGACCAGACCACCCAGAAAAAGCATCCACCCCACCAAACGGAAGGTAACCTCGCCCAAATCGGGTTCGTAGCGGTTATGAAGAAAGTCGTAGGCCTCTTCGACTTCTAAAAAGTTGCCCACCATACGTCCTAAGGGAACGTTCATAGAGGTAAGAACTGCAACGGCGCGACGGCCAAGGGCCTGAGCTGTTTGAACCAAACTTTGCCCCAGAGCGCGAGCCTGAGGCAAGGTTTTCATAAAAGCCCCACTGCCCACCTTAACGTCAAAGACCAACGAAGAGGCGCCCTCGGCTAATTTCTTTGAAAGGATACTGGCTGTGATGAGTGGGATGGACTCCACAGTCGCAGTGACATCACGTAAGGCATACATCAGCCGGTCGGCAGGAACAACGGCTTGCGTTTGCCCCGTCATAAAATATCCATTTTTTGCCAAGCCAGCCGCCATTTCAGCTGGAGTGAGCGATGTCCGGTAACCGGGGATGGCTTCAAGTTTGTCAAGAGTACCTCCGGTATGCCCCAGGGAGCGGCCAGACATCATCGGGACTTTTAATCCGCAGGCGGCAGCCAAGGGGGCTAGCATCAACGAAACTTTGTCGCCAACGCCCCCCGTGGAGTGTTTATCAACAAGTAAAGTGGCCCCAGGAAATTGCAAAACCTCACCCGAATGCATCATTGCTGAGGTCAGCCAGCTAGTTTCTTCAAAATCGAGACCTTGAAAAAAGACAGCCATAAGCCACGCTGCCATTTGATAATCAGGCAGTCGCCCCTCAACGTAGTCTTGGACAAAACCTTCTAGCTCCTGCTGGGAATGCCGACTTCCCTGGCGTTTTTGCCAGATCAGTTCTACTGCCCTCATCACCCCTCCTTAAGCTCCTTAACCATATTGGGGAAGCTCTTGGCCCAAGACCTGGCTCCAAAGGTCAAAAGCCATAGACCTCAGATGTTCTAGCGAAGAGCCTTCGGTAGGAGCCTGGAGGCTATCTTCCAGCGAAAGCACCGCTGTTGCGGTCAAATAATCCACTTCTTTTGGGCTTAACGTCCAGTGGCCGGACGAACACCGAGGACAAAACACTGCGACGGGATTCGTGGAAAAGTTGACACTACTCCCGAACAATGCTGCTCCGCAACTGTCACAATTCAAAAACTCAGGTTTCAAGCCCGACTCTTCAGCAAGTCGCCACAAAAACTGTGCTTCAAGGCGAACGAGTCTTTCTTGAGAAACTCCACACGCTAAACGAAGTGACTCAGATAATAACTCATATGCCCCCGGCTCAAGAGACGGTACACGGCGAACAAGATCAGCCCATCGCGCCGCTGAAAAGAATCGTTGCGGATCATGGGCTAACCCCTCATGAGAATCCAGAAGCTCTGCCTCTTCAATTTTATAAGAATCCTTGACAGGATCATGGTATACCGAGACTTTGACTCGCCTCAAGGGAGTCAATAAAGCCCGAAAGCGACTCCGAGGGCTCTGAGCTCCGAACGCGATCAGCGAAAGGGTGCCTTGTTCCCGTGATAAGGCAAAAAGTCCACGATGAGTGTCACCAATGGGATAGGTTTTGAGGATTAACACTTCAAGGGAAAAGCGACGATCAGACACAGGTCAGTTTAGCATATTTTTCGAGAGCACTTGCCCTAAGTGCCTTTTTTTTTCTAAATTCAGCGCATGAGTGACAACCCGTTAATCCCTGCTGATCAGTTATTACCTAACAAGCTGTCGCTTGTTCCCCTAGAAATGCGACCTATCTTCCCGGGAATCTTCACCCCATTGATGATCACCGATCCCGCAGACGTCGCTGTTGTGGAAGACGCGATGAGTGGTTCAAAAGTCTTAGGCTTGGTTCTTGTTCGCCAAGAAGCAAACTCGGAGCAAGAAGAGACACCAGAGGTCCTTTACGACATTGGAACCGCTGCCAAAATTCTGAAAAAGATCAATTTACCAGACGGCGGCGTCAATATTTTTGTGACCACCCTCAAACGCTTTCAAATTAAGAAGATGCTCTCCGAAGAGCCGTTTCGAACAGCCGCCGTTGAGTACCTGGACGAAATCATAGACGAAAGATTCTCGCAGGAAATTAAAGCCCTAACCCGATCGATCTTTGCGGACATGAAAACCTTATCAGAAAACAATCCTCTCTTTTCTGAAGAAATGCGCCTGAACATGGTCAACATCGATCAACCAGGCAAGCTCACCGATTTCATTGCCAGCATTCTTAATATCAACAAAGACGAACAGCAAAAGCTTCTCGAAACCTTGGATGTTCGCGAACGGATGCAACAAGTTCTTCTTGCGATTAAAAAAGAACAAGAGTTAGTTAAGCTTCAAAAAAAGATTTCGAAGCAGATCAACGAAAAGCTCGAAAAAAATCAGCGAGAATTCTTTCTTCGCGAAGAGCTAAAAACCATTCAGAAGGAACTCGGTATTACCTCGGATGCCAAGACATCCGACTACCAAAAATTCAAAGAGAAAATTGAGTCATTTCAGTTTAGCGGCGAACTCAAAGAAACCGTTACCTCCGAGCTGGAGAAATTTGCGCTCATGGACCCGAATTCTAG
>JAJXVP010000011.1 GCA_021782055.1 bacterium
CATATTTTATTTATGGCTGAAATAATTTTTACTATTGTTCTCTATGTATTCAATATCTTGAAGAATCCAAATGTGCCTCGCGAAGAGAGAACTTTGTGGGTCGTATTAGTAATCCTACTCAGCTTTGCCGGAATGCTTATTTATTGGTTCTTGAAGATTCGGGGCTTTAGTCCACAAAAGCAAAGTGGGAAAGATTGATAAGCGGGACGGCGATTTTCTTTACTACCACAAGCAGTTCGATACACCAATCTTGTGCCCAAAAGTGAGCAGAAAAGTGAGCAGTCTAAATTCCCTGTATTCACAAGGGTTTTTAGTCTTCTGAAATCCCTAGGCTTGAATAATTTTCAGCATTTGATATACTTACCCCAAGATTTGTTACGCAAATCTTGGGATTTTGCTTGAACGATAAAGCCTGATTTTGGGTCTACTTCTAGCTTGAGGTGCTTGTGGACATTAGTCCGTGGAGGTTCAAGTCCTCTTCGCCGCAACCTCAATAAGGCCCCCAAAAGGGGCCTTAATTCTTTATTTTCCAAAGAAATAACAACATTTCATTGATCCTGGTATAGGACACATGACTTTTCCAAAATCGGCCGTGTTAGCAGTTTTGTTAGCAATTAGCCGTAAAGGGACATGGAATGAGGTATCATCAACCCTTCACTTTATTCCCCAGAATCATGCCTTCTGGGAACACAATTTATTATTATCAAGCCTACGATTCCGAGGGAAACAGGACAGTTCCTCGCTCGACTGGCTGTACGACAGTCTCGGGTGCCAAGAATGTCTGTACGAAACTCTGGAAAGAGGATCGTCTCGTCCAAGAGGCCACCCCCAAAAAGCTACATACCTTTCAATCCTTTGCCCAAACCTTCTGGGTGCTCGGAAAATCCGACTATTTGAAGTACCGGGAACAGCGGGGCTTCCCGACAAGCCTCAGCTATGCCTTCAATCAACATAAACAGCTCACCAAGTACCTGATTCCCGCCTGGGGTAAAAAGCTCTTGGACCAAATCACCGCCCCTGCGATCGAAACATGGTTCTTAGACCTCAAGGACCAAGGACTATCCCATCAGACCTGCAATCACTTGTTATCTAACCTACGAACAATCCTTGGCGAAGCTCAAAGGAGGGGAATAATCTTAGCCAACCCTGCCGAGGCGATTAAACCCTTGTCTAAGGCCGCCAAAGCCCGGGGAATCCTCTCTGTAGAGGAAGTGAAGCAAATGCTCTCACCGTCCACCTGGCACCTGTATTGGTCGGATTGGTCGCTGTATATCGCTAACCTTCTTTCTGCCTCTACTGGCATGAGAATGGGTGAGATTCAGGCGCTAAGGTGGTGTGACTTCCAACCCACGAATAACCCTGACCGCATTGTGGTCAAACACTCCTGGGACCGCAAGTTTGGCCTCAAGGGGACCAAGACCGGGAAGGAACGGATCATTCCACTGAACTCAGAGCTGTTACGCTTGCTATTGCGGCATGGTAGCCCTGATTTGGCCTCGGAGAGCTTTGTCACGCCCAACCCCAAGGGTGACAAGCCGATCTACGAGAAATGCCTATCTGAGAGTCTCTATGAGGCATTAGAAAAGCTAGGGGTCACGGAAGAGGAGCGAAAGGAACGGAACATCACGTTCCATAGCTGGCGGCACTTTTTTAACACCTTTTTGAGGAAACAGGGGATTCAAGATTCCAAGGTACAAATGGTAACGGGGCACTCATCGGTTGAGATGACGGAGCATTACACCCACTTCGACATGTCGGATCTCAAAGAAATCGAGAATGCCCAACTTGATCTGTTGATCCTAGACGACCAGGCCAGCATTGATGAGCAGAAAACCATGAAGAAAGAATTGAAACATTGAAGAGGCTAGGGGGGGAGACCCCTAGCTAATTTCATGCCCAAAATCCCTTGTCAAAACAAACCTGGCAAAAGTACTTAGTTCGATCAGAATGCCGAACTGTTGAGAAAATAGAGGAAGCCCGTTATCATAAACTGAGTCTTGGAAGTAGGTGGATATCCATGGCGACTACCGTTGACGCAATCCTTGAAGAAATCTCGGAACTCAGCATCGAAGATCAGGAAATGGTTGATCAGATAGTTCATATGCGGATCATAGAGGGCAAGAGAGAAGAAATTCGTACCGACTATCAGACGGCTTTGACCGAACGTCAGCAGGGTAAAACCAAATCTGGCTCCGTGACTGACCTTTTCGGCGTAATCTAGCCAATTTTAAAACTCGACTGGTCAAGCGGGTTTGAGCGGGCTTTAAAAAGGTGACTCACCAAGCACCCCACTGACCATGAATCCATTAGGACAAAACTTGAACTGTTTACGTCAAACCCCTACAGCCCTGAATTGAAAAATCATAAACTCTCCGAAACGTTGAAAGGCCTACGTGCAATCTCGGTGGCCCAAATTGCCGCATTGTGTTTTCTATGGTTGAAGATTCTACGGCTCCTTTACTATCGATCGGTACTCACGACGAAGTGTATTGAACGGTAGACGGTGAGTGGAAAATCCCCGGGTTAATTTATGCTCAAAACACACGGGTATCAGTCGGCCGGTTGGACGACGAGCAACACGGCTACAGGACCAAGCGCTAGCTATGCGGCGGGATCCTCGCTGACCATGGGTAGCGCCAACACCACGCTTTATGCGGTTTGGATTTCAAGCAACCTTAAAATTACCCCCTCAGGCTCCACAATAACGACAACTGGCTCCGTCACCGAACCAAATGGATCCTTTACGGATCCTATTGGTGTAACTTCCGTCGGGGATGGCACGTTCGATGAGTGCCCCGGCCTGACGTGCGTGACAATGGGGTCGGCAACACCGCCCAGCCTTTCCGGTACTGCATTTAATGAATCGCCTCGGATCGACTAAGGCGTTGTCGTAAGCCTCCCCAACTGTTCCTGCTGACGCGTCGATCTTGGCTACCGTGGTCGCGGGTGGATCAACCCAGCATTAACCGGTCTGGCCTTCCCTTCGACGATGCTTCCCTACCTTACGACGGCCACAGACTTGAAAGTCCTATGTTCTGTCTTCGCGACAGACGCGTCGGATCGGCCTGGTTGCTTTGACTTCATGGTACGTGGATGGAGCAAACTGTAGGTTTTTTCAGATTGGAATTAAACATCATTTCTGTTGGCGGTCTGCCGCCTTGGCAAGAAACGCCGAGACTGCCTCCAGAATCTCATTTTTTCGGCGTAACTCGCGAACCTCCCGCTGAAGCCGCGTCAGTTCTGCGCATTCATCTGTATTTAGTCTAGACCTTAAAGGCCTCCGGTGAGCAGCCAGTTTTCTCGGCTATCGACCTGATAGCCACCCCTTGCGATGGCTAATCCTTGATCTGTTCCTGAACCAGCCGGACTGCTCGATCCCGTACTTCCGGCACACCCAGGGGCTTCAGGCCTAGTCTTCCACGAAATACATTTCGATTTCGCCCTTGTTTTTGGCAAGGATTTTTCCCCGGGGACGGGTACTAAATCTGTCTTTCACCAGATTCCAGGTGGCTTCGCTCAGATTAATCCGACCGGGCTCCGAGTTTTGTTCGAGCCGTGCGGCGACGTTTACGGTATCGCCCCAAATATCGAACTGGAACTTTCGGGTTCCGACTACCCCGGCTACGACGGGGCCCGTGTGCAACCCAACTCGCGCCTGAAAACTCATCAGGCCGCGGTCCTGGCGTTTTTGGCCGACCAGAGCGATAAATTGTAGCATCGCTTTGGCTGCTTCAACGGCGGCAGGGGCCGCTGCGGCACCTCCCTCGGGAAGCCCCGCCACGGCCATGTACGCATCGCCCATAGTTTTGATTTTTTCGAGTCCCCACTGGTCCATGATCTTATCAAAGCCTGAAAAATACTCGTCGATGAGGTCGACCAGGTCTTGGGCCTCCATGTTGGCGGCACCCGAGGTAAAATTGACAAAATCTAGAAACATAACAGTCACATTGTGGTACGTCTTGGCGCGAGTCCTGCCTGTTTTTTTTAGTTCCTCGGCGGCAGCTCGCGGCAGAATGTTTAAAAGTAAGGCCTCCGCGCGGTCGCGTTCCTTGACGAGGTCAACGTTGCGGCTCGAAACGCGGGCTTCCATTTCTTCAAGCAGACTTCGGCTTTCGAAAGCGGCCGCCGCTTGCGCCGCCAGGGGCCTCAGAGCCTCGATCCGGCGGTCGGGAAAAGCTCCAGTCAACAACGGGTGTTCCAGAAAGACCAGGGCCTGAGTACGCTTTTCACGGACCAGAGGCAAAATGGCCAAGCTTCCCCGATGCCCCTTGAGGTAGGGATCAGGAGTTTTTTCAAGCCCCCTACCGTCCACAACGATCAGCTCCTGCTGATCCCAGGCCCTGTGCAGGAGCAGAAGAGGCGCCTGTTTTTTCTCCAGTTTTTGGTTAACGCTCCCAAGCTGCTGCCACACCTGACCGTTGAGGACGAGTACCCGTATCTGCTCCTGGCCACCTTCGCCAAAAAGCTCCTCGACCTTAACCGCAAGGGCATCACGTGAAGGCTGTTGCATCAGCTCAAGCGATGCGTTGGCAAAGCTTTCCAAGGCAGCCAAACGCGAACCCACCTCGGCTGAATTGCCGGAAACCGGCGAAAGATAGCTCCTCGTCGCAGAAAGCAAAGTCGAGTGACGCAGGTAGCCCAGCTCGCGCCAGGTCCAGTAGGCGGCCTTCCAGTCTCGGCGTGCGAGTTCAGCAAGATTTTGACTATCAAGGATCCGCGCCCGCACCTCGAGGCCCATAGCGACCATCAGAGTCTGGTTTTCTTGCGAAAACTTGTCGATGGCGATCGTCGCCAACCAATGCGCTTCGGCAAGTTTTTTGCTACTACAAGCAAGCGCTGACTCCAACAAGTACCTGTGAGCAAGAAAACTGACGGCACCTTTTTTTTCAAAACGTTTAAGCAGACTTTGGACCTTGCGAACCATCTTCGATCGAGGTTTGAGCCCGTTTTCCAGCAAACCAAACACCGTTGCCAGCACCAGGATGATCGGGTAGGTATAGGTTGCCAAACCTACCATGGACAATTTTGACAGCAACGTTTCAGCAATCTCGATAGAGTTTAAAACACTGCCGTCGAGCAGATCGGTCAACAGAACGAGGCCACCCAAACTAAAGTAAGTGGTCCAAACCTTTTTTTCACGGTGACTTGCTAGGCTGGCACGGAAATCTTCAAACTGCTCACGATCCCCACCAGACTGGTAGTCTAGAAAAGCTTGTACCCCGTTCAGCAGCATGAGGTTCTGACTGTTGCCTTGCATTTCTATCGTTCGCGTCTTTTCTTCCACGTGGCGCAGAACCGTAGAAAGTTCCTGTCCGCCCCAAAGTTCGTAAAACACTCCGATGACAAAACTGCTAAAGCCCGTGTCGTTCAGACCTTGAGCCAAGGCTGTCCTGGAGTTCTCAAACAGTGCTCGCCCGACATCGATCAACGGCAGGTGCCACCAGCGCACAAAAGACCAAGCCAAAAAATCGATGCGGACCTGAACCTCTGTTGATGGGTAGATTTTCAGAATTTCCTCAGCCCAGATCAACGTTCGGGAAGCCTGCCCCGGATTCTTAAAAATCACGGCTTGTTGAAAAGCGAGCGTCGCAAAACTGACCCCCAAGCCGGCCGAAAGCCCCGTTTTTAATCCATACAAAATATTTTTGGCCGTCAGAATGGGGACCAGCAGAGGACGGTGAAAAAAAGCCGCCGTGGACAAGATCTGAATGACCTCAAGGATCAAAAGGGAAGTTCTGCCCTTGGCCGCTGGTCTTACAAGAAGGTTTTCCAAACTCAGGGGACGGAGCGCTATCTGCAAGGGGATGGTTCCCAAAACTACGTCTAAAAGTTTGGGTTGGTAGGGAAGTTTGATCCCCTGACGCTTTAAAAGCGAAAGCCCGGCTTCCAGTGAAGAGCCCAAGGCTCCCAAATTGAGCCACCCTCGCGTGATGGTGTAATCGATTTCGATTCGTTCGAGCCCTGCAGGGGGGGCACTATTCAACAGAGAAACCAGCTCTTGAAAAGCTTCGTTTCGGCCGGCTAGAGCCGCAATTTTCATGACGTTCAAAACACCAGTGTCAGGTGCGTGCTGGACGTAGGCTTCTGAGGAAAGCAACCGGACAAGGTTCCAGGCCTTTGAATACGCACCCATTCGCATCAGGTTTTGAGCGCAGTCTAAGATCAGAGGGATGAACGCAAGCCGTCTTGTTGGAACAAAACTTTCAAGCGCGCGGTAAAGAACCTGAATGTCTTCGGCGTCTTCTGGGGCCCCCGTGGCTAAACGGAAATTCGCTAGAGCCTCGAGAAGTTCAGCCCAGTTTAGCGGGTTGACGAACTCTTCCACAGCTTGTTCCAACGACCGCGAGGCCAGCTTCCATTGCGGTTCGCTCAGCACCCAACCATCACGAACTAACTGGCTCAAGATTTCGACGCTCACGTCGTGCTGGGGACCAAAAATAAAGGAGATTGCCGCTTTGATCTGGACGTGCGCCAGACCTGCAGGAAACAGGGTCAACAAGCTCAGCGCCCTTAGGGCCTCGGGCGCGAGAGAAGTTAAACGGACACGGAACCACCCCAAGGAGCTTTCGGGAATCTGTAAGGCACGAATGATCTCTAGGTTGAAGTACCAGCTTTTGGTCGAAACATCGGGTCTGACCGCGTCAAAAGTTTTAAGGTTCTCCCAAAAATAGTCCAAAGACCGAGGAATCCCCTGTGTCTTTGATGCTATCAAGTCAACCAGTTCTTCCCTTTGTTCGGGGTGGGCAGGAAGGCTTTCCACCAGTTCATGCAGGGCCGAAACCGAAAGAGGCTTCAACTCTATCCGGATCTGGCGTTCTTTGCTGAAAGCCGGGATATGCCCCAAACCGGCCGCCCCAGCGGAACGCGTTGCCGCAATGCAAGCCAGACGGCTTCCTGAAGAACCCGCGACAACCAGCTCCAGGATGTCGAGAGTTTCCCTGCCCAAGAAGTCGGCATCATCCAAGAGCAGAACCAGAGGAACGTGCTTGAGCCAGGCCCTCAGGAGGGCGACCCAGGCAAAATCGAGCCGGGTTTTCAGAGCCCGGCTGTCCCCCATTACGTCCCCGTTTTCGGGACCCGCCCAAGCTTCCCAGGCAGGCACCAGCCGCGAGAGCACTGAAGCTTTGTCGCCTGATTCTTCGACCAGAGAAGCAAAAAGCCGCTCACGAAAGGAATCCTGTTCCCAAACGGAGTGCGCAAGAATCTGAAGCAAGAGCCCCCTCAAAGCGCCATAAGGGGTACTGCGGTCAGCCGAGCCGTCAAGAAAAAACCATCCTTCGTTTTCTAGAGCCAGCTGCTCGCTGCTGCTCCTCAAAAAACGAGTTTTCCCCAAACCCTCCTCGCCGCTCAGCTGGACAAGGGTCGGCCCCAATCGGGAACGCGCTCGTTCGGCGGCCTCGGCTACCTGGGTTAATATTTCTTCACGGTCCAAAAGCTGGCTGGGCGGCACAAAAAGTTGCGGCACGTCCCGCGTGCGTAGCAGCGGTGTTTCGACAATCCCCCAGGTCGCGCTGTTCCAAACCTGATTCCAGTCGTGTTCAAGGCCTTCGAGTGAGCGGTAGCGGTCTGACGGGTTCTTTTTGAGGACGGTTTCAAGAAAAATCTTTAGGCTCCTCGGCCAGCCCGGCTCACCGGCCCACGTCAGATCCGGTACCCCGTCTAGGATCTGCCTGAACGGGTTCGCCGAGGAGTTTACCTCGATCGGCGGCTTGCCCGAAGCCGCGTAACAGACAGAGGCCCCCCAATTGTACAAGTCGGCCTCCGGCCCCAGAGGCTGATCGAGCTGACCCGTTTGTTCCGGGGCCAGAAAGGGAATTCGAGTCCGAGGGTGACGAAAAACCGAGGGGTCACGCGTGCCAAAGGGCGTCACATGGCTGACGGAGTTCCTGAAAGGCGGAGGAAATAGACCCGAAAACACCTCACGTCGCTCATGGTAAGGTCTGAGTTCGTCAAGGAGTTCCCGGCCCAGAGCTTCAAGATTGTTCATAGTGGGGGTAAACCTCACGATCCATAAAGTCGCTCAGCTCCCTCTTTTTTTCTGGGTCGGTAATGGTCTCCAAGACAGAATGATAATCGGCCCTCACGTCGTACAACGGGGTACGAGGTGCAGGATCCAGTCGCGGGGCCCAAACCGAGTGAATCGTAAAGGCGTACGACAGATCTGGGTGTCCCAGCTTGGCAACGGGCCCCTGACGAAGTTGAGCGGCATCAAAAATCCAGATTTCTCGGGTGTACTCATCAACCGTGAGGTCGCGGCTTCCGTTGATCATGGTGCAAAGGATGTAACCGTCGAGCTCAGGGTTGGCGACAAGTTCGTCTTTGGCTCTTTTACGGGGAACAAATTGCAGAGATCTGAAATTTTCATTCATCTGAAACAACCAGCCGTCCACCAGCTCCTGCGTCGCCGTTTCCTGGCGCACCAGGCAGAAAGGGACGCCCTGGGCTGTCAGCTTCTTGATTTTTGACACCGAGATCTTTCGATTTTTGTAGTTAGAATAAAGTTCCTCGATGAAGTGCGTCAAAAGCCGCCTGTCTAGGCCGTAAAACTGCCAGAATAGCGAGGGAATCTTGGTAGGCAGGGCCTCAGCATCGTTTGAACCCCGGTACGTTGTCAGCCCTGTCGCCCAGGTGTGCAGTCCCGCCGGGGCCCCAGCGGCCGGCTTTTCGCCCCCAGTCTTCCAGACGATCTTTTGCTGTCGGATTTTTCCCGTGGGAGCGTGGATCTTAAAGAGTCCCGTCCTCCCCACGTCCATCTCGCCCGCGGTTAGAAGCCCGATCGCATTTTCAGGAACGGGACTCCCGTCCACTGCCAGGGTATCGTAGGGGCGTACCCACTCGGCGACGCACATCGCCGCGTTGTGACTGGTGTAGACCGTGATAAGGTCCTCCGGGTCGTCGTAATCCACAGAAAAATGCGCCGTTTCCAGGGGAACCCAAACCTTGCGTGTCGTCACATTGGTCGTCCCTGGAACCAAATCCTTGCGCTGGACTAAGTAAAGGGGGGTGATTGGCTGGATCGTTCGCGCCACCAAACGCCGTAAAAGCCTATTCAGCCAGGGGTGTTCTGGAAAAGGGTTATTCTCGAGCACGTCGAGAGCAAACTTGAGTGACGAATCGACCAGGATTATCCAGTTCCGGCTCAAGGCCGTCTGGTGCATGGTCTGTTCGATGACGAGGTTCTTGCCCGTGTCCGGGTCGAGGAGGTTCCAGCTTTCCATCGGGCCGTTTTCGTTCCAACGTAAAAGCCTGACCTCGTTTTCCATGCCCAACCAGTCCTTGTTTTCAAGGACCTTGGGGGGAACAAAAGGTCGGTTATGCCCCTCGCGGTGCTTGGTTTCCAGGTGCTCGACAAAGTGTTCCATCAGTGTCAGAAACTGCCGCCCCTTGATTTTTCGACGTCCCAAAACCTTGGTCAGGGTCTCGAGTTCTTGAGTCAGCCAATCCTGACGCGCGATAAGGTGGGGTTTAAATACCTGCGAAAAAGCCAGGGTCGCGGCGTCTTTGCGAAAGTTCACTGTCCAGAACTCACGGGTAAAAGGATCGTACGAGGGGTGGGCGCTCGACTGGTGGAGGGGAAAAACCTGGTTCATCATCCCTGGAAACTCGCCCCGCCAATCCGTATTCATACCCAGGGGCCGCAGAACCTCAAGGGTCACAGGGTCCACCTCGAAAGGTCTGCCCGCGTCAAAGTTCGCCGTCAGGCGGATGGCCTCGCTTCCTGAAACACGAAAGAGGTTGACCGAGGTGTTGATCTGATTTCGCGTCCCGATGGACAAACCCATCCGAGCCATCCCCCAGTTGTCAAAACGAAAGCCCCGATTCCAGTAGTCGGTGCCCTGACGGGTTGCCCAGTCCGCCCAAAAATCGGGGGTCTTCAAAATTCTAGATTTGACGTGAACCGTTCCTGCCTTGTCGAGGTCAAAACGGAACAGCATCCCATCGCCATTAAAGATCATGTTGCCCCACTCGGGGTTGTGGCTGCCGTCGGGCAAGGTCTTGGGCAAAGGCGTGCCCTCGGAATTGACGGTCCCTACAGGGCTGTTCATAAAAACATGACCCGAAAGGTCTTGGGGTAAGGTACCTTCAAGAACCTGCAAGTCGACGTCGATCTCTTTTCGAGTAGCCCAGGTCAGGGGATGATATTCTTGCATAGGTCTAATACTACTATATTGCTCAAGATTCGCAAGCAACTTTTTAGTCAGGCCGTCAAAATCAGCGTTGAGAGAATCTAAAATCTCGATTCACTAGAGAAAAGTGTCAAAAAGGACGCTGGCTAAAAGTATAAAGAGTTCTTAAGTATATTGTAGCTGTTGACGCCTTTTCAGACGGTCTCGATGACCTAGATTTATTTCCTGACCCGGTAGATTTGATTCGTGAGGACCGAGACCGGTGATTATTGTCTTAGATGCCAAAGCCGGGATTCAAGTTTCGCTTGATCGCGCTAAGCCAGATTCTATCCGAGAATTTTTGGAGCAAGCCGAAGTGATAACGTCAGATCTTTACAAAGCTGAAACAACCACTGTCGTATTTAAATCTCTTTTACTTAACTGTGGCTCGGCGATTTGGTGCGCAGATATTGACATTGAATAAAAGGCTAAGAGACCTGGCAAATAGTTGGGGGCTAGAAACGGAGACAGCGTTCGGGGCAAAGGGCATACGAAAGTTCTAACCATTGAAAGCATCGTCGATCTGGACGCCAAGGACTTATCCGCCTTCAAGAAGGTGATGGTAAAGAACCAGCGTGCTTCGGGAATGGAACCGGCCGATGTGATTTGTACCTGGTTCGACTTTGAAAAGGTCGAATGAGCCAAACAAGTCTTCCATCCCGGGGAGATCGAACGAGCTCCGGTTCCCTGATCTTTTTGTTAAAACCCTGGTGATTTTCATCATAACTTCATGTTGATGCCTTATCCTAAAACTAAGGAGGACTAGATGAATATTTCTAATCTTCAGAGTTCTGCTGTGGCGACAACACAAGCGCTGCAAAAACCGATGGTACCAGCATCCGAGGAACAGTTAGAAAGTCCAGCCGAGCGCATGCGCGAAGCCGCAAAAGCTACGCCTGTTGCTCAGTCAAACCTTTCGGTAGGGCAAGGGCAAAAAGTCAACGTCCTAGCTTAGTTCTTGCGAGGCTTCAGTGAGAAGCCTCGTCTTTCGTTTAGGATTTCTCTAGTGAACAGCAAGAGCAAGGCGAGCCGGGACTTCTTGCCGCGACTTTAGCGGGAAGGCGCATGATCTCGGAACAAGTCGCGGTTTTTCATTGAGAAACGCTAAAAGCAGTTTTTGGTGCTTGCAACTCCTTCGAAATCTACGGTCGACCGGTCTACCTGGACTGTCGGTAAGGGGGCGCGGCCTAATCAAATGATCGAAGAAATTCACTGCTATATTCTCAAGCAACTTTCTTGACTGGTAAAGTACCGGCCGGGCAAATCGGCTGAATTTTCTAAATTAAACTTGCCAAAAAGATAATAAGAGATATAATCCTGAATTAGGCACATTCTGTGCAAATATAATAATTACTTTTCAAGGAGAGTGTTAATGAGGCGTTTTCTAGGCCTATGTACAGTATTGTCAACAATATTTGTCCTTTCGTCTTGTCAGGTCCCCACAAGTTCTTCTAGTCCTTCCACTACACCAGGTTCTTCCAGCAACTCGTCGAACACCGGTAGCTTGACTATCAATATTCCGAGTGTGGCCAAATGGATTACGGCGAGCACGAGTTTATCGCAATTTTCCGCTACCGGTGTGACGGGTAGTCAAAGCCGGACTTCACGAGCCTTGCTCTATGCGACGTCGGTAACAATTTCGTTAACGACCTCGTCAGGGTCGAATGTCATATCGCCCGTTACACAGCAACTTTCAACAACGGCTTCAAGCACACAATCCTCAGCAAGCCTGTCTCAAATTACGAATATACCCGTAGGAACCTACACCGCAACGGTTTCGGTCTACAACAGCGCTTACTCTACTTACTCTCCGACAGTTAAGGGCTCTGCGAGTGTAACGATTACTGCCAACACAAATACAACCGCACAAATTACCTGTCTGCCTTATTCAGCATTTTCACTAACCGCTAATGTAGTTACGTCGACTTCCATTAATGCCAGCGGCGAGACGTGGTACAAATTGTCAACTTTGGCAAATCTTCCCTATACGGTCTCCCAGGGAGGCACAGGAACTCTCTACACTTGTGTATTTGACTCACTGGGAAATTATCTAGGCCAGGCCACCTCGTCAACACCCTATGTCATAGGAAGCTCAACCAGTGCTGCGTCAACTTATTATATTGGTGTCGCGGCCGGAACAGCGGCAGCGACGTCTTCGCTGGAAGTTACAGCCAATCTTCCCCCGGCTAATGAAGGTTCTATCGCCGCCCCGGTCGTCCTGACAGTAGATCCAACGACGGATCATAGCTTTACTTTGGGGGCATCAGGTGCGCCCGATCAGACAAGCTACTATGAATTTACTACGACAACAGCCGGTAACTATGCCCTCGTTATCGACTCAGCTAACGCTTATGTTTCTGTGAATTTATTCAGCGACGCAGCGTATACAAACTCAATAAACTACAATGGTTTTCAATCGTTTGGCTCTGTGTTTCAGAATTTGGCGGCCTCGACAACGTACTACATGGAACTGATAGACGACAATTCGAGTGATTCAACAGGATCACTAAAAATCGTTTCACCGACCACGATTGCCACCGCACAAACTAACGAAGGTTCCCCAGCTTCGCCTGTGGCTTTGACCTTGGGCTCGCCACACTCGGGCAAAACCGGAACTCACATTTATGACGAAACAAGCTACTACACCTTTACTACAGGAGCTTCGCAGCCAAGTCTTTTATTAAGCCTGTCGAATTTAGTGACCCCCGATGAATATTTTTACGTTCAGATAGGAACTGATTCGACGTTTAATAACTACAAAGTCTCAAATTTCGATACAAACGGAAACTCGACATTTACGCTGTTGCCCAATACTACCTACTATCTTGCAGTCAGCTCGTATTTCTCATTTAACTATCCCTATCCGGAAGCCGAAAACTCCTGGGCTTACACGCTGACACTAACCGGGTCAACTCCATCTGTAACCGTGTTACCGCTGAGCAATACCTCCTATACGGCGGGAAATCTCCCATCAACAACTTCACAAGTTTGGTATGAGGTAGATGTGCCTGCGGGCGGAGGTCTTTATGACGTGCAGTGGAACGACGCCTTCCAAGGGGACAATACCTATAATGGTCAAGTCGAAGTCAGCCTTTACCATCAGGATTGGACGCCATATTCTGGCGACGTCAATCTTACCAACGGCTATACTGTGCCAACCACTATAACAGTTCCCAGTACGGATTCAAAATTCTTTATCGAAGTAACGCCGTATAATTACGGAACCTTTGGTATCGAGGCCTACCACCCTAGTGTGGGTAGTTTGACATTAACTGTCCAATAGCGAACTGCCCTAGTACATGATGGACAAAACCGGGACTAAGGTCCCGGTTTTTTTTGCGAGGTGGCTTCAGGTTCAAGTCTGAAGTCGAAGTGAGGAGGACCAGCAACCATCAAGTTTGCCCTCAGTGACACGTGAAATCGTGGTTTAGCACGAGGGGAACACTCTAGGTCGACAGAGGGTGAATAGTTTTTAAGCCTTTTGCCGGTTAGATTGTTAATTTCAATGGTTGTTTTGAAAACATCAAAAGTTGATCCCATTGACTGGATTGATAGTCACTAACGGGCTTGTGATTCACCATTTGTTAAATCTCAAGAGATTCACCCAGCAAGCCGGGGAGGTGTAAGCCCTCACCAGCCAGCCTTATCGAAGCATGGTCCTGCAGCGTAGATGCCGTACAGCTACCACCAATCACCCCACGGGCCCGCGAGTGCGCCCAACAAACCCGAAGACCTTTGCCGCGATACCTTTCTTGACAGGAAAAAGTTTTTAGACGGACAGGTCTTCTAGTACACTGACAGCGTCGGGCGAAAGAATCGCCGCGGAATAGTAAACGCTGATCAAATACGAGATCACAGCCTTGTCATCGATGTTCATGAAACGGACATTGGCGCCTGGTTCAATTTCGTCGGGGATGCCGGTCTGATTTAGGCCTATGACACCTTGGTTGTGTTCGCCGGTACGAAGCGCCAGAATCGACGATGTTTTAGTCTTGGAATCAACAGGAATATATTTGCTGGGTAACAGAGGAATGCCTCGCCAGGCCGGAACCTGAACCCCGCCCCATTCGAGAGCTTGAGGGTACAGGCCCAGGCGGTTGCACTCATGGCCAAAGGCGGCGATGGTTTTGGGATGGGCAATAAGGTACTCTACGCCGCGTTGCCGGGTTACCAGATCATCAAGGTCATTGGGCGTGGGGGGCCGCCCTTGAGCCGACAGGGTTTGATCAAAATCAGCATTAGAAAGTAGCCCAAAGTCTGCGTTATTGATCAGCTCATACTCTTGGCGTTCCCGTAGCGATTCTAACGTGAGGCGGATCTGTTGTTCCGTTTGATTCACGGGCTCATTGTACAAATCCGCTACCCGGGACTGAATCCGCAAAACGGTTTGGGCCACACTCAGCTCATAACGTCGGGGAAAGGTTTCATAGTCCATATAGGCCGTAGGGAGAATGTCTTCTCCACCGTGGTCGGTGGCAAAATGGCTTGTTCCCAGGCCTTGCTTACTATAAGGCAGAGAAGCTTTGGGGGACGAACCGCCCGAGGAACTTTCTTGCACCTTTTGGCGCAAGCTGGGGTATTCGGTTAACAGATCCTCGAAGGAGGCACGGGAAAGCGACAAAACCACACAGCGCGTTCTTGCCACGACCGACACGGGCCAAGTTGTGGCGGGTACGGTCAACACTTCAAGACCAAAGTAATCCCCTTTTCGTAGAACGGTTTCTTCCGCCGAGGGGGTCAGGGTGACCTGGCCTAGAGCGACCACAAAAAAATGGTCGGCCGGAGCTCCCTGGGCCACAATATCCTCTCCCGCTTGAATGCGGCGGATAATAAAACGGTCAGAGATTTCGGATAAAATCTCCCTATTATGAAAATCAGACAGAAATGGTAGTTCCGATAGGGTACGAGGAATAATACGAAAATCCTCCCCCGACTGATTAACGACCAGTTTGCCTGAGCCCACTTGGTAGTTGAGAACCCGGTTAACCTGGTAAACCCCACCGTGGACCTGAACCCAGGGAAGAACCTTAAGCAACCACCGGGAACTTACTCCCGCCAGCTGAGGCAAGGACTTGGTTACGGCCGAAAGCTGTTGGGCTTCGGTTACACCCAAGCCACTCTGAGGACGATTCGAATCATAATCGGACATAGAGAACTCCTTTCAAGATTATTTTCTCAACTCTTACTTTTCCAGGGGACGGACAAATGCGATACAGCATACCGTTGAGTTTGATTTGCGGTAGCTTCCTTCCTAGCGCGGTAGCGAGCCACACTTTGGTGCCAAACCACCGAGGACGCCATGAAAGACCTTAAATCCTTGACATACGACAGAACCTGCTGGCGATGTTCTTGGCTCAAGTCAAAATCGTCAAATAGAACGGGGAGTTTTGTCGCTTGGATTTCTTCAAATTGGTGTAGGCGTGCTGTGATCAAAGCATTTAACGAGTCCATGGCCGTTTGCACCGGAACCTCAAGGAAGTTGCTAAGAACGACAACCCAGTTTAACAAGCTTTTTTCTTCTTCCAGTTCTTTTTTGTACGAAAAAAGATCATTCACCATAACGGCGTGGTCCATCGCACAATCACACAGTTCGCGCATCCCTAGACTTTGATAGAACTCCGTGGGAACTCCTTGGCCAAAGTCTGCTAACCACGGAAAAATGATAATAAAATAGGCTCCGCCCGTGATGCGCCGCATTTCCATGTAGTCAACGGGGTCAGGGATGCGCCCCAGCCTTTGCTGGTCCAGCTCCCAAAGCCAACTTTGGTACATTCCTTCAATTCCTTGACGAAAGTCCTCAAGTGTCTTGGTGGGTAAATAGGAACTGGCCTTCTGCCAAAGATCACTTAAACCTCGTTCAACGGGATTCAAGGGGATTAAAGAGGCCCCCTCCTGTTTCATAAGACCAGAGAGGCGTTCGACAAAAACCCGAGCTCCAGACGCATCATTTCTCAGGAGGTAAAGTTGGCAAAAATAATCGTCCGAGAACGTTCCTAGCACCGTAAAGCAAGTATCCAGGAGCAATCGTTCCAACGCTGAAGTCGGGTGATACGTCGCACAAAAGCGCGCTATATCCGCCGCACAAAAATCCGCGGGTTTCCAAACCGGTTCTCCCAGGTGTTCAGGAAGGGAGTCAAAGAACCCCATTTGCTGGGCCCAAGCCAAAGACTCGGTTCTCAACTTTTCTAAATGAGGACTAAAGGACACCTCCTGTGGCATTTCTACGGTAGGAAGATGGAACGGCTGAACCTTTTGTAGCCAAGGGCTTTTAAATGTTTTGAAACGTTGCAGTCCTAAGGTTGCAGGGGAAGGCAACCACGCCTTCTTGGGTTGACCCGTTTGACCGGCTTGACCATACCGGCTGGTCTTAACGTGCCATTCATGGGCTCCCGACTGCCAATCCTGCAAGCCTTTAACAAACGAGAGAACGGCCCTTTGTTCGTCCTCGGTCACGTTATACTTGAGGAACACCTCGGGGAGTTCGGTGATAACTGCATGCTCGAACTGTTGCAGGCGTGAGGTCAAAAGCTCATTCACCAACGACATCGCTTGCTCTGCCGGGACCTTGAGGAAGCGCTCAAAGACCAACACAGCGTTGGTGACTTCTCCTTGCACGAGAACTTCGCGATGGTACGAAAAAATATCATTGCGGAGGTGGACGGCGTCAGCAAAACAATACCGGAGACTTTGAAGGGTTCGAGAGGCCATCACTCGTTCGGGAACGTTCGTCGGCAAGGTATGTTCCACCAGGTCAGCGGACCAAAGCGCAGCGCCTACCTGGCGACGCATCGCGATGTACTCAGCAGGATTGGCCACGCGATGGGCTTGCCTGTTGTCAAATTCCCACAAAAAAGCGTCAAGTAAGCGCTTGGTATCTTCAACGATTCGGCGTCTCCAGGCGAGGGGCTTAACGATGGCCGTTCTGAGCCATAAATTCTGGAGAGCCTTTAGGGTGGGAGAATCGGCGGGGCTGGTGAATTCAAGGTCCAGGGGCAGGGAGCCTACAATACCTTTTAAGTATTCGCGAGCCTCAGCTCGCGTAGCCGGTGTCGGTTCAGGAAACCTCTTAATAAAATAGTCATCCACATAAAACGCCCAGACATTCCAGTCGGTCATTAGCTCAAGTTCTGTCACTGACGCTTCTGGGTGGATCCTTGAACAAAAATCCGCATAATCGTGCCTGTCGAAGCTCTTTTCTTCCCAGACGCTAAAGTCGTTGGGTTCGGCAGAAAGAATTCCGACTTCGAAGGCCCAGGCTTTAGCGTGGGTTCGCGCGGTCGCACAGTGGGGATTTTTCCTTGCGGGCCAAGGAACGTAAAAATCAGGTAACTTCATCTATTTATACTTATTAGCAAGACTAGGTTATGAATTCCTGGTTGTCAAATCGAATCTTCAAAAGGATTGAAAACTAAAGATTTTAGAGTATACTACCGCCTATGAGCCAAGAACAGACACTGGACCAGTTAGAACAGGCCCGAAGGCTGGCGTTTTCTCGAGCGTTAACGAAGTATTTGCTTCCTGTCTCGTTGGCCAACTTTGTGATTACCCTCGTTTTTTGGTTGATCTTTCCCGCCTATTCGCAATTCATCATTTATGGGTTAGCGCTTTTACCGATTGCGGGCTTAGCCTTACTTCTTGAGGTTTTTATCCAAAAGGCGTGGTTAGACCAGTGGACCGTTTTACTCTCAGTTTACTTGGCTGTGGTCAGCTCCACGCTTTCTATCGTCATCCCCGAAATCCAGATTGCGGCCATGCTCACCATTCCCTTGATTTACACAGCGTTGGGCAGCCTCTTGAAAAAGCGCAACATTCTGCACCTGATGTTGATCATTGCCGGAGGAACGATTCTCACGGTTCTGAACCAGAGGGGATTGCTTCCGTTCCATTTCACCCAGCTCCCCCCGACCCTTAGCCTGCTGTTAACCCTTGTGATTGTGCTGTTTGCTATCGTCATTGTCGGTGTTTACTACATGCATTTTTTAAGGGACCAAGATCGGCTTTTTCGCAACCTTCAAAAAGCCCAGGTGGAAAGTGACCTTGCCAAACAGGACGCTGAGGCCGCCAGCAACGCCAAAACCACTTTTCTGGCGACGATGAGCCACGAAATCCGGACACCGATGAACGGTGTCATCGGCATGACCATGCTTCTGCTCGATACCGATTTAACCCCCGCCCAAAGGGAGTACGCCTTAACCATACGCAACAGTGGCGAAGCCCTCTTGTCCATCATCAATGACATCCTAGATTTCTCAAAAATTGAATCGGGTAAGGTTGAGCTGGAGTTGCGTCCCTTCCCGTTGCGTGAGGCTCTAGAAGAAGCGATCAGTTTGTTGGCGAGCAAGGCTGCTGAAAAATCCATAGAATTAACCTGTCTCATCGAAGAGGGGGTTCCCCGTGCCATTCTTAACGACGAGGGACGTCTTAGGCAAATCCTTTTGAATCTCTTGGGCAACAGTCTCAAGTTTACCGAGAAAGGTTTCATCTCTGTTCACGTCAGTGTTCAGGACTACACAAACGAGGCCGGCTACACCTTAAAATTCTCTGTCAAAGACACGGGCATTGGAATCCCTCCCGAAAGAATCCCCCTTCTTTTTCAATCGTTTAGGCAAGCCGATAGCTCGATCAGCCGACGCTTTGGCGGTACAGGCCTGGGGCTGGCTATTAGTCAACGGCTGACCGAAATTCTCGGGGGAAAGATCTGGGTGGAAAGCACAGGTATACCAGGCGAGGGCAGCGATTTCATCTTCACCATTCAAACGCAAAGTTCCTCTATGCCCACCCGAGAGTTCCTTCAGCATGCCCATATCAACCTCAAAGGCAAAAAAGTTTTGGTGGTTGACGACCGAGAAACCAATCTCAAAGTTTTAGAACAACAGTTTACCTCTTGGGGAATGAAGCCCCACCTTTTTAACAATCCTCTCGTTGCCTACGAAAACGTCGTTAACGGAGAAGCCTATGACATAGGGTTTGTCGATTATGATATGCCCGAGCTGAATGGCATTGAGCTTTGCCATAAAATCCAAAGTCTTTCCGCTTCGCCCCCGTTTCCCTTAGTTCTTTTAAGCTCCAGCAATCCCGAAGCTGTTCCCGATTGGGATCCTCAACTCCGCTTTCTTTTGAAACCCGTGAGATCGTCTCAGCTTTACAATTCGGTCATTGATATCTTTGCCCTTGCCAAGCCCGAAGCGCGTCAACACTCCGGCGAGTCCGCCGTCTTTGATAGTACCATGGCCAGCCGCCTGCCTCTAAGGATTCTTCTGGCCGAGGACAATCCCACCAATAAAAAGCTGGCACTCCTTACCCTCGAGCGACTCGGCTATTTAGCCGACTCTGCGGGAAACGGCATCGAAGTTCTTCAGGCTTTGGAACGTCAACCGTACGACCTGATTTTGATGGATATGCAAATGCCCGAAATGGATGGTCTAGAAGCCACGCGCCAAATTTGCCAAAAATGGAGCCTTGATGAACGCCCACGCATTGTGGCGATGACGGCCAACGCCTCCAAAAGTGATTTTGAAGCTTGCATGGCCGCCGGCATGAACGATTTTATCGCCAAACCTATCCGGCTTCAAGAATTGATTGACGCCTTAAATAAGTGTTCCCCCACAACTCTCGTCCCCAATGCAACTGGCGATGAAACAGAGACCACCGAAAACCCTGCCAATGTTACAATTTTCAACCCCCAGGTTTTAGATAAATTGAAAGACCTGATTGGTGATAAGCCCGAAAACTTACTGGTTCTTGTTGATAGTTTTGTTACAGAAACACCTAAACTTTTAAAGGACTTAGCTAAAGCCGTCCAAGAACGAAATCAGGAGCTTTTTCAAAGATCCGCCCACACCCTCAAGTCGACAGCCAGAGACTTTGGAGCGTTGGAACTATCCGCTCTAGGACAAACGATGGAAGAGGATGCTAAACAAGCCCGCTTTGAGAACTCGACCGCTTTGTTGCAACAAGCCCAGAAAAGTTTTGACACCGCCCAAGCCCTGCTCCTAAACTATATCCAAGGAGCTACCCATGTCTAACGAGCGGGGACACATTCTCGTTGTTGATGATTTTCTCCCTAACCGTTTAAAAATGTCGCTAAGCTTAACCCAGCAGGGTCACACCGTTGAGATTGCTGAATGTGGTACCAAAGCTCTCGAAATGCTGGTTCGTGGAGCCTTTGACATCGTTCTGTTAGATATCGTGATGCCCGAAATGGATGGGTACGAGGTTTTGCGGCGCATGAAAGCGGATGCCAACTTGCGCAATATCCCTGTCATTTTAGTTTCGGCTCATGACGAGATTGAGAAAATCGTCCAAGGCATCGAGATGGGTGCTGAAGATTACTTACCTAAATCGTTCGACCCTGTACTTTTGAAAGCTCGTATTGGGGCGTGCCTTGAGAAAAAAGGCCTTCGTGATCAAGAACAACTTTATTTACGACAAATCCAACTCGAAAGGGAAAAGTCAGAGCGGCTCTTGCGCAATATTTTGCCCGACTCGATTGCGGACCGCCTCAAAGAAGCCGAAAACATCATTGCCGACAATGTCGAAGATGTCAGCGTCATGTTTATTGATATTGTTGACTCGGTGCCTCTTTCAGCTCACATGCCCGCTGTTGACCTGGTTCAAATGCTGAATCAAATCTTTTCGAGTTTTGATTCCTTAGCTGAAAAGTACCACCTTGAAAAAATCAAAACGAGCGGGGATTCCTACATGGTTGTCGGAGGTTTACCCCTCGCCCAGGAAGGACATTTAGAGGCCGTGGCCAACATGGCCTTAGACATTATCCAGGAATCCCACCAATTTGCGCGCTACGACGGAAGCCCTATGCAGTTTCGCATCGGAATCAACTGCGGGCCGGTCATTGCGGGCGTGATAGGAACCAAAAAGTTCGCCTACGATCTGTGGGGCGAAACGGTCAACGTGGCCAGCCGCATGGAATCCCTTAGTCTGCCCCACTCGATCCAGGTTACCCAAGAGGTGTATGACCGCCTCAACCACCACTACCTTTTAGAACCTCGAGGTACCATTGACGTCAAGGGCAAAGGAAACATGCCCACCTTTTTGCTCAAGGGCAAAAGAAATCCGTAAGCCCAAACCTGTTAAATATTTAACAGGTTTGGGTACTGCCGGAAGCGTTCACCCGTGAAAAATTCGCAATTTTTTTAGCCTAGGGTACACGATTTTACCTTGAAAACGCGTTCCTACCACGCTTGTGACAACAAAAAGCGCTGTAGAAGTCTACAAGTTTTGACAATTGAGACTGTTTCATGAGGTGAAATAGTCGATAAGCTAAAATGCTTTAACCACGAACCTTAAAAATTTGTGACCTCATTAGAAAAACAAACCAATTACAGGTTCTTGAGGTTGTAGTGGTGAGCTTTTTGCAAGTTGCGGCTTCAACCTGTTAATTCTTTAACAGCTTGAAGAAGCCGGAAAGATCGTCATTCCGCTTTTTACCGTGTTCGACAGGAAATCTGCTTCGACCACGCCCGAGAGAATACGGCAGTTTCTTTCGATGGTCGTTCCAGGGGGGATGTGTGTCGCTTTTCCAACGACATTAAGACCGGTGTGAAGGATGTGGGGTACCTCTCGGTTTTCTGGAGAGTCGCTTCCACACCCAATCCGGCACGAGGCACCGACGACAACTTCTTTATCGAGAATGGTCCGGTCCAAGAGACTTCCCCGTTCAACGACGGTCCGGTCAAAAATGATGGAGTTTCTCACGATGGCGCCTTCCTCTACAACGACGTTGGGCGAAAGCACTGAGTTCTCGACAGTCCCGTGGATCAAGCAACCTCCTGAGACGATACTGCGAACGACAGTTCCGGTTTGGCTGACTTTTGCCGGAGGGAGCTGATGACTCGTCGTGTGCACTGCAAAACGGTTACTACGGTCGTAAAGATCAAGTGGCGGAGAAGGTTGAAGCAGTTCCATGTTTGCGTGCCAATATTCCTCGAGAGTCCCAACATCGCGCCAGTATCCGCCATAGGGGTAGGCAAAAGCTCGATCAGTTTCGATGATGCGTGGAATAACGTCCAGACCAAAATCAATCGCTAGACGCTGACGGCATACCTCTTGCAAAACCTGACGCAAAAAAGAGACGCGAAAGACGTAGACCCCCATCGAGGCTAAATTCGACTTTGGACGTTCCGGTTTTTCTTCAAAGTCTCGAATTCTGCAGTCTTCATCGATCGAAAGAATCCCGTAATTCTTGGCGGTTTCGTTTTCAACGGGAATCGCGGCAAGGGTCAGGTCAGCATCAGAGGCTTCGTGGGCCAGAAGCATAGGCCGGTAGTCCATTCCGTAAACATGATCACCACAAAGAACCAGGACATTCTCGGCGTCCTGCGACGTCAAAAAATCAAAGTTCTGGAAGACCGCTTGCGCCGTTCCGCTAACCCATTTTTTTTGACCGGCGGGATGGGGAGTAAGAATGTCAACACTGTTGTCATCCTTGTCAAAGTTCCACGGTCGGCCCACGCCGATGTGCTGACTAATCGTACGGTGAAAATGCTGAGCCAGCACGGCGACGTTTGTTACCCCAGAGTTGGCACAGTTGCTGAGTGTAAAATCGATAATGCGGTATTGGCCTCCGAAGGGGACAGCGGGCTTGGCCCGATGTTCGGTCAAAATATCGAGTCTGGTTCCCGCACCGCCTGCCAGAATCATGCCAACGGTCTTCATCGGTGATCTCCTGTTTTGGAGCCCTTTTTCACAGTATAACCCGAGAAAAATCCCGGTCAAGACGAAGGCGAGTGTGACCTAAATTTGACAGACGGCCCGAGGTGGGACGATACTATAAAAAGGCTCGGTTCGAAAGCCTTTCAACGAGGTGGACCGTGTTACTTGTTGGTGGACCTTCTTCCGATGTGTCCTCGACTCTTCTAGAACACATCCTCGACAACACAAAGTGGAACCTCCTCCCTGGACTAGTGCCGTTGCAATTGCCCTTCGGCCTGAGCGTACATGTTCTAATGCTACTCTTCGCGGTAGTCCTAATCATCGGAGTGCTGTGGCTTGCTGTTCGCCACCAGTCGTTGAAGCCCCGAGGTTGGTCCCTAGCTGTGGAAATTGTTGTTGTTTTTGTCAGGGACGAGCTGGTTGTTCCCATCCTAGGTAAAGAACGAGGCCGTCGTTGGCTTCCCTACTTTTTGACCCTGTTTTTGTTCATCTTCGTTCTTAACGTGCTGGGGCTGGTGCCGTTGTTTCGCTCGGCCACGGGTAATCTTGCGGTCACTTCGGCACTCGCGGCTCTGACACTCGTGTTGATTTTGGCGAGCAGTTTCGGACGTCTAGGCGTGGGGGGCTTCTTTCGCAGTTTAGTTCCGTTGGGTATCCCTTTCGGGGTGGGCCTTTTTGTCGCCGTTCTGGAGTTTGGCGGGCTGTTCTTGAGGGGGGCAGTGCTCAGCCTGCGGTTGTTTGCCAACCTTTTTGCCGGTCACCTAGCCATTCTTTGTTTTTTGGTGCTGGCGATTGTCGTCAACCCAGCGATGGTGGTTTTTTCGCTGCCGTTTGCGTTGTTCACTTCGCTACTCGAGGTGTTGATCTCGTTAATTCAAGCGTTGGTATTCACGCTGTTGGGATGTCTGTTTCTCCAGATGGCGAGTTCGTCCCATGAAGTCTCAGCGTGATCAAGGAGGTAGCTTATGGACACGACGCAATTGGCTCATGCCCTCGCCGTCATCGGGGCCGCTCTCGCGGCAGTGGGGGGCTGTATCGGCATCGGCTTGATCGGTGCCAAAGCGATGGAAGCCATAGCCCGGCAGCCCGAAGAAAAAAAGGATATTCGGACCAACATGGTACTGATGGCGGCCCTGATTGAGGGGCTGGCCTTTTTTTCGGCGATTATCGCGCTATTGGTCGTCTTTGGAAAATAGGGACCGGTCCCAGGAGAAAAATCATGGATCTTTTTCGTCTCGATCCCGGCCTAGCGATTTGGACGTGGATCACGTTTGGTCTTCTGTTTTTCATCGTGGCAAAAGTGGTGTTGCCACCGCTTCTTCGCAATCTAGAAGAACGCGAGCGTTTGATAGCTAAATCCGTTGACGACGCTAGCGTCCTCGAAGAACGCCTGCAAGCCATTGACCGTGAAAAAGAAGAAGTGCTTGCCTCGGCTCGCGCAGAGGGCGAAGACATGCTTCGCCAAGCGCGCGAAGAGGCCGCATCGTTGCGGCAGAGTTTGCTTGACGAGGCCGTGCGCGAAGTCGAGGCCGTGTCCGCGCAGGGACGAGTCCGAGTCGAAGAGGAGCGTAGAGCGGCACTTGACGCCTTGCGCGACGAGCTGGCGGACTTTGCTCTTGCCTGCGCTGGCGCCATTGTCGGAACGGCTTTGGTTGGCGACAAGGAACGCGCGTGGGTGCGAGACCAGGTACGGCATTTATGAGTCCTCGTCCGATCGCTCAACACTACGCCCTGGCTCTGTTAGAAGCCGCCCGAGACACCAGGAAAGTTTCCGAAGTAGAGCAGGACATGAAGGTTCTGTCTCGCCTGTTAGCCGAAGTTCCCGGAGTGTCGACCTGGTGTCGGCAGGGTCGTGTTCACCACAAGACAGGACTCACTTTTGTCCGCACGGTGTTTCTCCCCTACGTCGGAGCATTGACAGCAAGGGCTTTGCTCCTAGCCGCCGACTATCGGCTCGAGGTTATTCCCGAGCTCCCTTCGGCTTTCGAAACCGTCATAGGCGAAGGCGAATTCGTTTGTATAAAACTTGAAGCCGCCCACGTACCTGATACCGAACTTGTTCAGCAGGTGAAAGAGACCCTAGAAGCCAGAACGGGAAAACCCGCTATCGTGAAGGTCACCATCGTTCCCGATCTGCTGGCTGGGTTCCGCGTCTTTTGGAACGACAGGATGATCGACCTTTCAGCGAGGGGCCGATGGCAAGCCCTGCGCACGCGGCTAAAAACAGGAGGCCTACGTTGAGAGACGAGGTTCGGCCCGCAGAAATTTTAGAGCGGCTAAAGCGCACGATCGCGGGGTTTGCCCCCGACCAGACAGAGGTCGAGGTCGGCCAAGTTGTCCAGTCAGGCGACGGAATCGCTCGGGTGTGGGGTTTGCGCGAAGTTAGGACTGGTGAAATCGTCGAAGTGGAGGTGGACGATGAAACTCCGGTACACGGCCTGGTGATGAATCTCGAACAAGACACCGTAGGTGTTGTTCTGTTCGCGGGTGCTGAGAGGGTCAAGGAAGGAGCCCTTGTTCGGCGTACAAAACGCATGCTCGAAGTTCCTGTCGGGGAAACCCTGGTGGGAAGGGTTGTCGACCCGCTGGGAAATCCCCTCGATGGCAAAGGGCCGCTCTTCCCGACCAGCTTCCGTGCCGTCGAAGCGAAAGCTCCCGGCATCGTCGACCGCGAAAATGTTGGCCAACCACTTCAGACCGGCATCAAGGCGATCGACGCCATGATTCCTATCGGATGTGGACAACGTGAACTAATCATCGGCGACCGACGGACAGGAAAAACCACCCTTGCCGTCGACACAATTTTGAACCAGAGTCGCGTCTTTGGTGGACCCGACCAGGTGCAGTGTTTTTATGTAGCCATCGGACAGAAGTTATCGTCGGTAGTCCGTTTAGTCGAAATCCTTGATGCCCGGGGAGCAATGGCATATACGACTGTTGTTGCCGCCACAGCCTCGGACCCAGCATCGCTACTGTATTTGGCTCCGTACTCAGCGACAGCTATGGCGGAATTTTACCGTGACAGTGGTTGTCACGCCCTTGTGGTCTTTGACGATTTAACCAAACACGCTCAGGCGTATCGGGAACTGTCTCTGCTGATGCGTCGTTCGCCCGGACGCGAAGCCTTTCCCGGAGACATTTTTTATGTGCATTCGCGGCTTTTGGAACGGGCAGCCAAGTTGAACGCGGCCCATGGCGGAGGGTCGCTCACGGCGCTCCCCATCGTCGAGACCCAAGAGGGCGACGTCGCGGCCTACATCCCTACCAATGTGATCTCGATCACCGACGGTCAGATCTTTCTCGTCGCGAACCTTTTCAACGCGGGGTTACGGCCCGCATTGAATGTTGGTATTTCGGTGTCCCGTGTCGGAGGCGAGGCCCAGGTCAAAGCGATGAAACAGGTCGCCAGTTCTTTACGCATCGACTTGGCCCAATTTCGGGAGCTGGCTGCCTTCTTGCAGTTTTCGTCCGAGCTAGATTCCACGACACGGCGCCACCTCGACCGAGGCGAACGGCTGACAGAGATTTTAAAACAAGGGCAATACTCCCCGCTGGATGCTTACCAGCAGGTGATGATTCTTCGTGCCGGTGTTTCAGGTCGATTGGATCGCTACCCCGTAGACAAACTGAGTCTTTACCAGGAGCGGCTTTTTGCTTACCTCGACGGGCCGGGCGCACCCTTTATGGCTCGTCTGCGCGAGGCGGGACAGTTCGACGCGCAGCTCGACCGTGAAGCCGAAAACGTATTTGTCGCTTTCGAAGCGACTCTGGGGCCCGAAGCCGTCTCGCACGGTGTCGATGCCGGTTATGCCATGAATTTGGCAATGGCTCTAGGCCAGAATACAGCCCGCCCCGAGGCTTTACAATTGGCCCAAAAGTTGACAACTCGTGAGTTGGCCAGACCCTCGCTTGCAAAGGAACTCGAAGACATTGTGAATGGTCGCGACCTTCTGGATCAGGATCGTCTGCAAAAGCTCTTTCAGGCGTGTCCCATCCTTGACGTCGAGGTTGCTGATCGCCTAGAGGTGTTCCATGAGGCATCGCGCTATCTCGCGGAAAGGTTGGGTGTCTCAGACCAGGTGATCTTTGACGACCTGATGGCACGCGAGGCTGCTCGATCGTCAGCCGTTCCACCGGGATTTGCGATTCCGTCAACGATCGCCGGGAGAAAGGGAGCCTTTGAGCTTGTCATTCTTCGCTCGCGGCAGGGCCTTGAGTTCCCGAGTGTACCCAGCGTTCACCTGCTATTTTTCTTAGCAGGGGCCTCCGACCAGTGGCATTTCACCTTGGTGGTCATTTCCGCGTTGGCGGCACTTTTCACCGACCAGACGTTTCAAAAGAGTGGCCCGGAGGCGTCTATCGAGGACCTTCGCCGGTTGATCTTAAACCGGGGCACAAAGTGAGGTTAACGCATGCCAAGCACGTCGAATCTTCAACAAAGAATTGCCTCGCTGACGAACATCCAGAAGGTCACAGGGGCGATGACTACGATAGCCAGCTTGCGGCTTCGTAAGCTCGCCGCAAACCAGGTAGCTCTTGAAAAGTTTGAAAGCGAACTCGCACTTTGGGTGTCGGCGGCGACACCGATCTTTTGGCGTGATGAGGCATCTGGGTCAGTTCAGCAAAAATCCACACTGACGCTTGCCGTGGTCTTTACTTCAGATCGGGGGTTGTGTGGGTCCCATAACCACGCGGTGCACAGGGTGCTCGACCGCCTGGTTCGGGATGCCGAGAACGCGGGTAAAACGGTAGAGCTCGTTTGTATCGGTAGCAAGGGCTCGGCGTATGCACGCCGACGCGGCTATAGGGTGGTCCAGCAGAAAGGCGCAAAAGAGCCTACGGCGTCGGAGCTACGAGACCTTGCTGACCTTCTCGTGGACCGCTTTGGGACCGGGGAGGTCGTCGCCGTCGACCTAATTTACAACCGGTTTGTTTCGACGCTGAGGCAGGTAGCACAACTTCGGCCTGCCTTGCCGTTGGCCACTTTGGCTGAAAACGCCACTCGTGTTGCTGTCCGCTACCTTCTCGCGGTGGCCTTTGCTCATTCAGCGATCAGTGAGCAGGCCGCGCGGAGAATCGCGATGGACAATGCGTCAAAGAATGCCCGCGAGCTCACGACTCAGGCGGTAAAAGAACGAAACCGGGTTCGTCAGGCCAGAATCACAGGCGAACTCATCGAAATCGTCTCGGGTAAAGAAGCGATGAAAAGGTAGAGATCATGCAACCTATCCAGGGAACCGTCGTTCAAGTCCTGGGCCCCGTGGTTGACGTACGCTTCGATCACGGGGACCTTCCTCCCATTCTCACCGCCTTGACGGTCCCTTATGCTTTGCTTGGCGACCGGCAAGACAACCTTGTGCTCGAAGTCACCCAGCACCTCGGTGAAGGGATTGTTCGAACCCTTGCCATGGATTCTACCGAAGGACTTCGGCGAGGTCTTGAGGTAAGCTCGACTGATGCACCGATCACCGTTCCCGTAGGCGAGGCGACCTTGGGCCGAGTCATGAACGTCGTTGGCCAGCCTGTGGACGAGGGAGGACCAATTGAAAGTTCGCTCAGGTACCCCATTCATCGCCCTGGCCCGACCTTCGCAGACCTAAGCACGACGAACGATATTCTGGTAACAGGTATCAAGGTCATCGACCTTTTGGCCCCCTACATGAAGGGAGGTAAGATAGGCCTTTTTGGCGGCGCTGGCGTCGGCAAAACCGTACTCGTGATGGAACTGATCAACAACATCGCCAAGATTCACGGCGGCTACTCAGTATTTTGCGGCGTTGGTGAAAGAACCCGCGAGGGAACGGCTCTGCTGGGTGAAATGAATGACTCCGGCGTGATCGAGAGAACGGCACTGCTGTTCGGTCAGATGAACGAACCCCCAGGGGCTCGCGCCCGTGTTGCTCTCGCGGCAATGAGTGTTGCCGAATATTTCCGTGACGAAAAAAATCAAGATGTTCTGTTGTTCATTGACAATATATTTCGCTTCGTCCAGGCAGGAGCTGAGGTTTCGGCACTTTTGGAACGTATCCCCTCGGCAGTAGGGTACCAACCAACTCTTGCCTCCGAGCTGGGGCGTCTGCAAGAACGCATCACGTCGACCCGCCGTGGCTCGGTCACCTCCGTGCAAGCCGTCTACGTGCCTGCCGATGACTACACAGACCCAGCACCTGCCGTTACCTTTTCGCATTTAGACGCGACGACCAACCTGTCGCGCGCCCTCGTTGAGGCAGGCATTTACCCCGCCGTCGACCCGCTTACCTCGTTTTCGCGAATGTTGTCGCCCGACATCGTTGGCCTTCGGCACTACCGTGTGGCTCGTCGTGTTCAAGAAGTTCTTCAAGTTTACAAGAACCTACAAGACATCATCGCCATCATGGGCATGGATGAGCTTTCGGAAGAAGATCGGACCACCGTGCTTCGGGCGCGCAAGATTCAAAAGTTCCTCTCCCAGCCCTTCTTTGTTGCAGAACATTTTACAGGTTCTTCTGGAGTTTTTGTTCCTCTCGAGGACAACATTCGGTCTTTCGAAGAGATTCTCGATGGAAGGCTTGATGAAGTCCCCGAACAAGCTTTCTCGATGGTGGGAACTGTCGAAGAGGTCCGCCGCAAGGCTGACGAGATGGCCTCGAAATGAATAGCTTTTTGCTTTCGATCTTGTCGGTCGACCGCCTCTGCTACGAAGGGAAGGCGGTAGCTTGCCGTGTCTGTGATCCGACTGGTTGGCGGACTTTTGAGGCCCACCACGAACCTTTTGCGGCGGTTTTAGTTCCCTGTGTTGTATCCGTTCTTGATGAAGCAGGAAGCCGTTTTTCGATCGAGATTGAAGACGGTTTGGTTCGCTTTGACAACAATTCTTGCTGTGTCCTTGCAAGCTTAAGAGGGCCCGCTTGACAATATAGATTGCGGGGTTGAGGCTGAAAGAAAGTTCCTGTTGGGACAAAGACGAGCCACGTGGACAAGGAGGAAACCATGGGTGAAGTCACGAAGTATGTGTTCTCTTTTGGGGCAGGACGAGCCGAGGGCTCGGGCGAGATGAAAGCTCTGTTAGGCGGAAAAGGTGCCGGCCTCGCCCAGATGACAAACATCGGCCTGCCCGTACCCGCCGGGTTCACCATTACAACGGAGGTCTGCGATCTTTTCTATAAGAACGGCCGACAATACCCGGCATCTCTTTATGAAGAGGTCGCCGAACATCTGGCAAAACTCGAGGCTACGACGGGCAAGACGTTAGGTGATCCTAAAAATCCGCTGTTAGTTTCGGTGAGGTCAGGAGCCCCCGTGTCGATGCCGGGAATGATGGAGACCATTCTGAACCTCGGGCTTAATGACGCAACGGTCGAAGGTCTGGCCGCCTTGACGGGCAACCGGCGTTTCGCTCTGGATGCTTATCGCCGGTTCATCAGCATGTACGGCTCCACGGCTAAGGGTGTTCCTTCGGAAGCGTTCGACAAGATTTTTCAAGACATCAAAAATAGCCGGACGCGCCACCGTCTGGGCGCCGAAGCGGGCAAGAGAATCCAAGACATCCAAGTCGACGAAAAGGAACTCGACGAGCTTTTACCTCGTTTTAAGAAGCTGTACCGTCAATACACCGGCGAGGAATTTCCACAGGAACCCCAGGTCCAGTTGTGGGGAGCTATCACGGCGGTTTTCGAAAGCTGGTCGGCACCCAAGGCCGTTACCTACCGCGAGGTCGAAAAGATCACCGGCGTGGCAGGAACGGCCGTGAGCGTTGTCCAGATGGTTTTCGGAAACCTGGCCGAACGCTCGGGAACTGGCGTTTGTTTCACCCGCGACCCTAACCGTGGCGAAAATGTCTTTTACGGTGACTATTTGCCGAACGCACAGGGCGAAGACGTCGTTGCGGGCATTCGAACACCAATGACCCTCTGCGAGTTCGAGCGAACGCAACCCGATTCTTATCGCCAATTACTTGAAGTTCGTCGAAGGCTGGAAGCCCACTACCGAGACATGCAGGATCTAGAATTCACGGTCGAAGAAGGCAAACTCTATATGCTTCAGTGCCGGACCGGAAAACGTTCACCCTTGGCGGCTTTTCAGATTGCTGTCGATATGGTCAAGGAAGGCCTGATCAGCAAGGCCGAAGCCGTGTTACGCATTCGGGATAAAGACGTCGAGGGACTGTTTTACCCTGTTATCGCCCCGTCGGAACAAGACAAACTGAAGGACGCCTGGCTGGCACGTGGTATCGATGCTGTTCCTGGCGCCGCAGCGGGTAAAGTCGCCTTCACCGCCAAGGATGCCGAACAGTGGGCGGCACGCGGCGAAGCGGTCATCCTTGTCAGAAAAGAAACCAGCCCCGAAGACGTTGGCGGTATGCACTCTGCCAAGGGCATTTTGACGGCGACGGGAGGCAAGACCAGTCACGCTGCGGTAGTTGCCCGAGGCTGGGGTAAGTGTTGCATTGTCGGTTGTGAGGCGCTGGAGGTTGACTACGAGGACAAACTCTTTCATGTGGGCAATCTCGTCGTCCACGAGGGCGAAGAGGTCACGCTCAACGGTTCGACTGGCGACGTTTACCGAGGCAGTCTGGCTCTAGCGCGATCTGAGCCTTCCGAAGCGTTCAAGACGCTGATGAGCTGGGCTGATGCCTTTCGTAGCTTGGAGGTTTGGGCCAACGTTGACACCCCGTACGACGCTGTCAAAGCCAGGGAACTCGGGGCCCAGGGCGTTGGGCTTTGCCGAACGGAGCACATGTTTTTCGATTCCGAAGAGAGAATCCTTGCCTTGCGACGGATGATCGTCGCAACGACGCCGCAGGAGCGGCAGATAGCACTCGATGCTCTGATGCCCCTGCAAAAAGAGGATTTTGTCGGGATTTTTCGGGCAATGGAGGGACTTCCTGTCACCATTCGCCTCCTTGACCCGCCGTTGCACGAGTTCGTGCCACATGACGAGGAAGGGCAGAGGGGGCTGGCACAGGCAACTGGTAAGAGTTTTGAAGCCATCCGCCTGCACGTCGAACGTCTCCACGAACAAAACCCGATGCTGGGGCACCGGGGCTGTCGACTTTGCATTACCTTTCCCGAGATTCTCGACATGCAGGTCAAAGCCATCATTGAAGCGGCTTTGGTTTGCGTTCGGCACGATATCGAGGTATTCCCCGAGATTATGCATCCTTTGGTGATCGATCGGCGTGAATTCGCCTTCTTGGAGGCGCGTACACGCAAGGTGGCGGACGAACTGATCAAAGAATCGGGGCTCGATCTTCGCTACGAGGTCGGCTGTATGATCGAGACTCCTCGGGCCGCCTTGCTTGCAGACGGTCTTGCCGAAAAGGCTGAATTCTTTTCGTTTGGAACCAACGATCTAACCCAGATGACTCTGGGGATTTCTCGAGACGATGCCGGTAGGTTCCTTCCCGATTATGTTGACGAACACCGGGCGGCGATCTTTCGCCAAGATCCGTTCTACACGCTCGATCAAGAAGGTGTCGGAAAACTGATGGCCATGGCTATCGATCAAGGCCGCCGCGTGCGTCCACACCTCAAAGTCGGAATCTGTGGGGAGCATGGCGGTGAGCTAGAGTCGGTTAAGTTCTGTCACAGCTTAGCGATGAACTACGTCTCGTGTTCGCCCTACCGTGTACCGATTGCCAGGCTTGCGGCCGGACAGGCCGCCATCCCCCACGTTTGAATCCCTAAGGAGGAAAATAATTTCGTGATGAGGTGAAACTGACGGCACTTCGGTTGGTTTGATAAGTTGTGGCAAGAAGAATGATGGTGGCACCAAGAAAAGTCGGGGTGGTTTTTCTGGTATTTATGACTCTGTTGGCTAGTGCGAAGGCCCAGGCAACAGAAAATACCGCGATCGCCGTTTCTGTCGTGTCACCCAATTCTTCACGGGGAATCATGAACGATGACTCTGTTACAAGGGTCTTGATTGTCGCTATTCAAAATGGCACTAGCGAAGGAACGGGAACTTTAATTAAAGGGTATTCTGCTTGGAGGGGGAGGTTTCTGGTTACTGCCACGGGGCCAACCGACTTTTGGGCGTATGCGTACAATGCCAGTAATGCGGTGGAATGGATAGGGTTAACCTCGGGTTTTACAGTTCACAGCAGAGAAATGAACGCTGTTTCGATCAGCATGAGTCCGCTGCCTTTTGAGACCTCTCCTAATATCGGGACGATGGTCCCTGTAGCTGGGGGAACGTTCACCCTGCGAGCCGACGGGCCGAATATGACCGAAAGTACCTTTTACATGAGCGCTAACTTGATAACCCGAGAGCAGTTTTGGTCGGTTATGGGAGCTGACCCCAGTGTCACAGCAGTCTCAAGAGGTACATCAGACCCCGTACAAAATGTTAACTGGTATATGGCTATTACGTTTTGCAATAAGCTGAGTTTGCTTGAGGGGTTGACGCCTGTTTACTCCGTTTCGACGGTATCGAACTGGTCTAGCCTGCGCTTTTCGCACATTCCGAGGTATAATAATTTGAACTGGGATGCTGCGACAATCAATGACGGGGCCAATGGCTACCGCCTACCCACCGAAATGCAGTATCTGTGGGCGGCGATGGGCGGCATGAGCGACGGGCTTTCGGGTGACCTTGTCCAAGGAATAAACGTTCTCGGTTTTAAAAAGGGCTATGCGGGAAGCGACGAGGCTGATGGGGGGCAATCGAACATCGGGAATTTTGCTTGGTATTACTCCAATGATAACATTTCAACCCAGCCCGTTGGCATGAAAAACGCCAACGAGTTAGGGATTTTTGACCTGAGTGGGAATGTCCTGGAATGGGAATGGGACTGGATAGGAGTTTACCCAACCACACCAACCACCGATTATCAGGGCGCGGCTTCGGGGTTGTACCGTATGGCCCAAGGCGGCAGTTGGGATTTCGTTGCATCCTACTGTACCATTGCCGGCCGCCTCATCATCGCCCCCTACTACCAGGGGAGTATCACCGGTTTCCGGGTGGTACGCCAATAAACGATCGTAAAGGGAGGCAAGAGGCTGGCGGCTGAGTTACCCTGACAAGTCTTTAGTCAAATTCGTGATGCTCTTGGTGCCAATGATGGTGACGCTGAAAGAATTTTGCCTTGAGTTCATAGTAGGCTTGGTCGCCGACTAAAGTGTGAATCTTGGCAGCTGCTTCCAGCATATTTTTTTCGATAGCCGCGGTGAGTTCCATTTGTTGGTCGACAAGGGCATCGATGGCTTTAAGGTCGGGTGCCGACGAAGTCATAGCTAACCGAATCTTTGCTTTAACCACCCCGAGCTTAGCTCGTTCTACCCGGATAAACGCTTTCGAGCCCTCAAAGATTGACTTGACACGGCTCATTTGATCCTGAGTCAGACCCAACACGGACCAGTAGGGCTGTTTGTGAGGGCCCACAGGCGCCTCTTGTGCAAAAGTTGTTCCCCCGAAGCCTAGGAGAACGACAGAAAATGCCAAAAGCAAAAGTTTTTTCACAAATTCCTCCGTTGCTTAGTTATAGACGATTTTGAAAGCATGAAAGCTTATCAAATTCTTAGGTATTTCTTATTGCCTTTTACGTGCCTGAATACTCATGTAAACAAACTTTACGACTAATGATCGTAATATTTTTAGACCTTAAGTCGTACATTCAAGATACGAATCTGCCCCTAGACTACCTTAAGATTTTTTTAGGAGGCCCTTATGCTGACGTTAAAACGGCTACTGGGCGCTGGTCTGACAGCGCTGGTGCTACTTTTGACTGCTTGTCAGTCGCCCCTGAACATCACTCAAAACCACGCTGCGGCGCGAGATGTCACTTTGAGTGGTAGTGCAGGTACGATTTCGGTCACAAATATGACCAACACATCCCTGACGGTGACGTATTCCCCAGGGACGCAATACACCTCGGTTCAACTTTATCTGTCGCAAGGCAATGGCACAGGTTTAGTTCTTGCTGCCCAAAACATGAATTTTAGCGCAGGAACGTATTCGTATACATTTAGCAACGCCAGCTATACCAGTGGAGCACTGATCTATGTTGCTTTGGAGCAGAATAATAACGGTGTCGAAACCACACTCCCCAGCGGTAGCCTTTCGAATGTGGCGACTTGGATGTCCTTTACTTATGCGGCTGCTACTCCCACACCGACAGCATCGCCAACCCCAACGCCTGCCAGCTCCGGACTCACCGTTTCAGGTGCCAATGGTAGCCTTGAAATGAGCAACATGACGGGGGGCAATTTGACAGTAACGTACGCACCGTCGGCAAGTATCTCGTCAGCAGCGTTGTACGTCTCACAAGGAAACGGAACTGGGTTGGTTGTTGCCAACCAATCGATGACCAATACTTCCGGTACCTGGACGGCAACCTGCGCGAATGCCTCCTTTACGTCTGGGGCTGTAATCTATGTAGACGTTCTCACGACGGCAAATGGTGTCCAAACCAGCGTTCCTCAGGGAAGTTTGTCAAATGTAACCTCCTGGGCATCGTTTACATATGGTTCCGCCGCGCCATCTCCTTCACCTAGCCCAACACCAAGCCCTACGCCTGGAAATCTAACGGTGAGCGGAGTCAATGGCACGTTAACTCTAACGAATATGACGGGAAGCAATCTGACGGTTTCGTATGCCCCGTCGTCGGCGATTTCTTCCGCTTTCCTGTATGTTTCCCAAGGGAATGGTACTGGACTCGTGGTTGCCAACTCGGCAATGACCAACACCAACGGCACATGGTCAGCCACTTGTAATAACGCTACCTTTGTTGCCGGTGCGCAAATTTATGTTGATGTCTTGGTTACCGCCAACGGCGTCCAGACTAACGTTCCGCAGGGTAGCTTGTCGAACGTCACGTCGTGGGGTTCGTTTACCTATCCGGCGCCTGCTCCGACGCCTACGCCTAGTCCCACCCCGACACCCACACCGTCTCCGACGCCTGCACCGATCACTTCAACTGGTGACCCCTGGTACGGCGGGCAACTACTCTGGGATGACGAGTTTAACGGACCAACAATCGACCCCACCAAGTGGACCTTTGATACAGGGGCTGGCGGTTGGGGTAATAATGAGCTTGAAACCTACACGACCTCGAACGCCTCAATCCAAAATGTTGCCGATGGTTCTTCCACCGATTCCTGTTTGGTCATTACGGCACAAAAGGATGCTCAAGGGAATTGGACCTCAGCCCGTTTAAAAACCTTAGGTCTTCAGAGCTTTACCTATGGAA
>JAJXVP010000126.1 GCA_021782055.1 bacterium
ACAAGGGACTTCGATGGCCTTTACCCGGCCCAACGATTCGACGATCTACTATGTGCAAAAGCCCACCAGCGATGATGTGTGGGGTGGTATGGGGACGCTCAACAGCGGCAATACCATCGAGTTGGTTTTGGAAGCGCAGATTTGTGCCGCCTTCCACCGCCACGTGATGGACAATGCCTCGGCGTTGAATACTCCCTCGGCGTACTACCAGACAGCGCCCTTCGACTACTACGCGCAGTTCTGGCACGAACATAGCATCAACCAAAAGGCTTACGGGTTCTGCTATGACGACGTGAATGCCCAGAGTTCCACTATGACGACCCCCAACCCCCGTGGGTTGGTCATCTCGGTCGGTTGGTAAGTCTAGGTTAGGTTGACGAAGCACCGCTGGTCGCTGACTAGCGGTGCTTTTTTTAGACCAATGGTCTTAATTTTTTATTTAAAAATTAGGTCTAAAGTTGATAAGTAATTCGAGAAGGAAGGGTTTTATGTCAAAAAAATTTTCAACGTCTGACCGCTGGTTTAAGCTTCTACTAAGTTTACCAGCATTTATCCTTTTACTTAGTTTTTATAGTTGTTCTTCTCCAGTGAATATCACATCCTCATCAGGGACCATTTCCTCTGCGAGTTCCTCTAGCCTAAGTGTTTTAGTTACCACGGAAACCCCATCGAATAATCGAAGTTTGTCTCTTTTGAATGACAGCAATGTCGCCTCAGTACAAGTTTCTGTCACACAAAATGGAAATTCTATCGGAGGGGGTTCTCTAATCAAGTCCCAAACTGGATATTCAGGGACAATTTCCATTTCTCAAAGTGGGTTGGATACTTTTACCGTAACTGCTTTGAATTCTATCGGCATTGAATTATGGGTGGGATCGACAACTCAAAACATATCTAGTTCTGGAGTAACGATTTCCATTCCTACTTCACCGGCTCCAGGGACCTTGATTTTACCAACCACAGCAAATCCCATTATAGTTTCAGAAACAGCTACAAATGCCATGACTATTTCGTACACACCCGTTTCAACTGTTGATACCTCTGATGTGTACATTTCCGGTGGCAATATTTCTGGTTTAGTTAAAGCCAATCAAAGTATGACCAATAGTAATGGCACCTGGTACATAACAGTCTCTGACCCTTCCTTTGTGTCTGGAGCCAAAATTTATATCGCCGTTGTCACAACAACCTCAGGGATTCAAACCTGTTTACCACAAGGTGCGGTGAGCAATACAGCTAGCTGGACTCAAATAACCTACCCGGCCTCGATTTCTCCTTTAGGAACAAATCCGTTACCCACAGTATCACCAACACCTTCACCCACTCCAACTCCCACTCCTTCTGGGCTTACCATTACTGGAACAAATGGTTCTGTTGTTGTCAGTGATATGACTAATAATAATGTAACAGTTACCTACACCCCAACAAGCAGTATAAGTTCGGCGTATTTGTACATTTCGTTGGGAAACAACACAGCCGGTTTAGCAAAATCTAATGTTCCTTTAGTTAATAATAACGGCTCCTGGACTTTATCAGTTTCAGACAGTTCTTATACCGCAGGAGCAAAAATCGCTCTTGATGTTGTGACAAATTCCACAACTGGTCAAATGAATATTCCACAAGGAGTTTTGTCTGATGTGACATCTTGGTCATCTTTTTGTTATGCGACTACTCCAACTCCCACGCCGACACCGACGCCTACCTCATCGCCTACACCATCTCCGACTCCGACTCCGACTCCGACTCCGACTCCAACTCCAACTCCAACTCCAACACCTATTCCTTCTACGGGTGACCCTTGGTACGGTGGTCAGTTGCTTTGGAACGACGAGTTTAATGGTCCTACTCTCGACACGACCAAGTGGGCCTTTGACACCGGGGCCGGTGGCTGGGGGAACAATGAGCTAGAAACCTACACCACCTCCAATGCCAGTATCCAGAACGTAGCTGATGGCAGCACATCGGACTCGTGCTTGGTCATCACAGCTCAAAAGGATTCGCAAGGAAACTGGACTTCGGCCCGTCTAAAGACTTTGGGACTTCAAAGCTTTACCTATGGCAAGATTGAAGCCCGTATGAAATTGCCTTCAGGGAACGGCATGTGGCCTGCTTTTTGGATGTTAGGAACCAATCAAAGCAGTGTCGGTTGGCCAGCCTGTGGTGAAACCGACATCATGGAAATGGTAGGCGGGTCTGGAGTATCGCCCTCAGGAGCCACGCTCAGTGATTCCACGGTTTATGGAACGTTGCATTGGCTGAGCAGTGCCACCAATGCCAGTGCTAGCACACAACCAGAAGTCTACACGCTCCCCTCAGGAAAGTTCTCGGACTCGTTTCACACTTTTGGAGTTGACTGGACACCGACCAGCATCACCTACTATGTGGATGGCGTTCAGACCGGCTCGGTTACCCCCGATAGCACCACCGGTACCACCTTTCAGAAGTCTTACTACCTCTTGTTGAACTTAGCCGTGGGGGGAAACTGGCCCGGTAATCCGACTTCTTCTACAGTTTCCCCACAAACCTTAGCTGTCGATTGGGTTCGTGTTTATGCCAACTCAGGAACGACAACCTCTTACACTTTGAGTTTTGATACTCAAGGGGGAACACCCATGGCAGACCCTATCTTAGTCAAAGGCGGCTCCACCTTGGGTTCCTTGGGAATCACCCTTCCGACCCCGACCAAATCTGGCTATAACCTGGTGGGGTGGTATACTGCGGCTAATGGTGGGGGAAGTGCCGTTACCTCTTCGACAATCCTGACTTCGAACTTGACGGCCTATGCCGATTGGGCTCCCGCTGGACCTGTCGACTTTGGACCCAATGTCTTGATCATGGACCCCAGCATGTCGTCTTCGACCATTCAGTCTCAAGTGGATGCGGTTTATACGTCTCAGAAAACCAATCAGTTTGGCTCACAGCGCTATGCGATTTTGTTCAAACCAGGGACCTACAATGTCAACGTCAACGTCGGCTACTACACCCAAATCTTGGGTCTAGGCCAATCCCCAGATGCGACGCAAATCGTGGGCTCCATTCAAGCCGATGGTTCTTATGATCCAAATATGAATGTCACCAACAACTTCTGGCGAGGTGCAGAAAATATTGCGGTCACTCCGTCGAATGGTACCGACATGTGGGCGGTATCCCAAGCTTGTCCTTTACGGCGAGTGCATGTTAAAGGTGGGCTCTGGTTGTTTGACATCAACCCCAACACGGGAGCCAGCGGTTGGGCCAGCGGTGGGTTTATGGGGGATACCTTGGTCGATGGCCAAGTCAACTCGGGCGGACAACAGCAGTGGATTTCGAGAAACTCTCAGTGGTCAAGTTGGAGCGGCAGTGTCTGGAACATGGTCTTTGTGGGCGATGTGAATGCTCCCGCTACCACCTTCCCGAACCCTCCCAATACCACGGTATCGCAAAGTCCAGTCATCAAAGAAAAACCCTATTTGTATATAGATTCGTCGGGGAACTATAACGTGTTTGTTCCTTCGTTACGCAGTTCGGCACAAGGCGTCAGTTGGCTTTCGGGACCAACCCCGGGAACCTCACTCCCGATCTCTCAGTTTTATGTAGCTCATGCCTCTACCGATACGGCGGCCACGATGAACGCCGCACTTTCGGCCGGTAAGAATCTCTTACTCACACCTGGTGTGTATAACCTCAATGATACGCTTCGGGTGACCAACCCCAACACGATTGTCCTGGGTCTTGGTCTGGCGACGTTATTGAACACGACCCAAGCTGCCGCCATGACGGTGGCCGATGTGGATGGTGTCGAGATTGCTGGGATTCTGTTTGACGCAGGTCCTGGCTCCCCTTACCAGTTGCAAGTTGGCCCTGTCGGAAGTTCTGCTAGTCATGCTTCCAACCCCACGTTACTTGCTGACGACTTTTTCCGAGTCGGTGGCGCTGCCCCTGGCACGACCACAGAAAGCTTAGAAATCAACAGCAACAATGTGATCGCCGATGACTTGTGGATTTGGCGAGCTGACCATGGTAGCAGTACCGCCAACGTGGGATGGACGGTGAACCCCGCAGACCATGGGCTTGTGGTCAATGGTCAGAATGTGACGATTTATGGTCTAGCGGTGGAACACTATCAAAAAGAACAAACTTTGTGGAACGGTAACGGAGGTCAAGTTTTCTTCTATCAAAGCGAAGAGCCGTACGATGTGCCCACTCAGTCAGCCTGGATGGACGGCTCTGAATATGGTTATCCGTCTTACAAGGTCGCCGATACGGTCACAAACCATCAAGCCGTAGGGTTGGGGGTGTATTGTTACTTCAATGTGAATAATACGGTTCAGCTGACCAATGCCATCGAAGTTCCTTCCGGGTTGTTGGGGAATCTGCAGGATCTCACGACCGTCTCTCTCGGGGGAATCGGTACCATTGACCATCTGATCAATGGGCTAGGTTTGGCCGCGAATAGCACGAACAATATTCAAACCTATAACCCTATGCCGTAAGGTTCTAGGGTAAAGGTTCAAAGTCATTTGAAAACCTCCGCTTTACCAGCGGAGGTTTTCGTCCGCTGAAGTAATACGTGAAACCAGCTTGGGGTACTGACTAAGATGGCGAAAATGAAAATTGAGATACCCCAAGAGTAAACCCGAGACAACCCCTAAAAGTCCACCCCACAAGCCAAAAAGAGTAGAGAGAATGCCGTAAAGAAGTGCTGGTATCAAAAGGAAAGCAAGGCCGGAACCAACCATCGCTCCAAGACCATCATTCATCCAGACTTCATCACCAGCCTTCACGATATTACCTAAAGTGTTTTTGACTTCAATTTTTTGTGACGGGACAACACAACAGGCTGCCAGCGGTTCACCGGAATCACCGTTTCCTGTAACTGCGATTACGAGTTTGTCAGCCTCAGCTGTGAGAACAAGAGCTTTTTTTTTCATGACTCCTCCCGGACAGACAATCGTCCCTCTGTCTGTTTATTTTATGGATACTTGATAATAGTGGCACTTCAATGTGAACCAAACATGTATTTTGTATGAAATCATCCTGTTTTCTTCAAGGCTTCACATCTGGTTCACATTTAACGGTTAAACTTATGTCAGCTTTGAAAAAAGCCAGGAGGTTATGATGTGGGGGAATTGGGGCTTGGGCATGCCGGGCTATTTTGGCTACGGGGGAATGTTTATGGGACTTTTGATGTTGGTTGGTCTCGCAGTGGCAGTATTCTTTGGAATTCGCTTAGTAGGTCGAATTGATAGGAAAAATCTTAGTGAAAGTGCCCTGGAAGTTTTAAAAAAACGTTACGCCAGAGGTGAAATTAGTCACGAGGAATATATCAAAATGCGAGAAGACCTCAAGGACTAAAGTGAATTCCATTTGTTGCTTTTTGGGGGCCTGGGAAAAAAACTTCAAAACAAGGGCCACCATGGGAACCCTCAAGGACTCGAATGTTACCGGCATGTCTTGAAACGATTTCTCGGGTAATAGCCAGTCCTAAACCTCGACCGCCTGTTTGGCCAGACCTTGAGCGGTCAAGCCGAACAAAGCGTTCAAAGATATGGTCGCGCTCTGTAGCAGGAATAGGTGGTCCATCATTTTCTACTTGAAGCATGGAACCTTTTTCAAGATGTTTAACTTGAAGCCAAACATGTCCACCTTCAGGCGCATATCGCAAAGAATTACTTACGAGATTGATCAGCACTTGTGTCACGGCTTCAATTTCTCCCCAACCTTCTAGTACAGAGGAACAGTTCACCACGATCTCTTGTTTTTTTTCAAAGCTAGGGACTTTAAATAATTCAACAACATGCGCGACTAGTTTTAACCAAATAAAACGGCTTGATTTCACTTGCGTAAGCCGAAGATCTTCTAAGAGCCGCAAAGAATCTACGATTTTCTCTAGACGTAGAGTTTCACTATAAACAGCTTCCAGTGTCGCCTTTTCAAGGGGAAAGACCCCTTCGATCATCGCTTCAAGGCTACCTCGCATGACGGTTAAGGGGGTTCTCAATTCGTGTGCGGCATCTGCTAAAAGTTCTGCTTTGCGAAGTTCACTTGCTTTCAGATTTTGCCCTAAAGTTTGAAAGGCAAGTGCAAGACTTTGCACTTCACGCGGAGCCTGTGAGGGAACTTGCCAAGCCCAATGCCCTGAGGTTGACCGTTGTGTTTCTTCCACAAGTAGTTTCAATGGTCGTGAAATCCGTGAACCTAACCAAAATGCGAGGGGAAGAGAGAGCGCTAGGCTAGCCATGAAAAGTATGAGAAGCATAATAGCCATGTCTGCTAAAAAGGCTTTGTGGTTACTGGTCAACGCTGGATCTACCATGGTTCCTACTAAGAGGTAACCTATTTGCTTCCCTTGTTTGGTCGTAAGTTTAATAGCTTTTAACAAATGTTCCGGAGGATGCAGAGTCCCTACAAGAACTTTTTTGGAATCTAAAACTACTCGACGCTCCATATTCAACACGACGATCCGCTCTTGAATACGTCCAAGTGCTTGATTGGGCACTGACTGCTCGGCAAAAGGCGGTTGCGTTAGTAAGGGTTCCATCGCCCTCCAGGAACCAGCTTTGACAAAGTCCGCTTCTAATAATGGCGCAAACTCGTGGGCTTTGCGAATATCTCCTTCATACACATAGCTTCTAAAACCGTACTCCATCGTGAGTAAAATCACAACAAAAAGAGGAAGGACCATGAGGCCTAACATCAAAACAAACCGTGAAAATATCGCTTGCCCGAACGAGACCCCCTTATTTAACAAGCCGATATCCTATGCCTCGAACGGTCTCAATGTATCGAGGAGCTTTAACATCATCATTTAAGGCTTTGCGTAAATTTTTGACATGGACATCAATGGTCCTTTCATATCCTTCAAACGACGTGTCACGAATGTTTTCGAGAATTTGTGTGCGATTCCATACACGTCCTGGTGCACTAATGAATAATGAGAGCAATTGAAATTGTACGGCGGTTAGATCTAAGAGTTTCCCCTGTTGTGTGACAGTGTAAGCCATAGGATCTAGATTAAGGTCTTTCCATTTTATCAGGTGTGTTGGTTCGGTTCTTATGTCATGTCCGGTCTTTTGATTTGTTTGTACTCGTCTTAAAACAGCATGAATACGAGCTGTGAGTTCTCGAAGGCTGAACGGTTTAGTGATATAATCATCAGCGCCCAGCTCTAAACCGAGAACTTTGTCTGCTTCTTCATCTCGGGCTGTCATAAAAAGAAAAGGTACACTCGTTTGGTTCCACAGTCGTTTGGCAATGGCAAAGCCGTCTAATTCTGGCATCATGACGTCTAACAGCACGAGATCAGGTTCGTGCTCGGCTAAGGCTTTTAAAACTTCAGGACCATCACGGACTGCAAGTGTCCTGAATCCCATTTTTTCTAAATATTGACAAACCATGGTGCGAATCTTTTCTTCGTCATCTGCAACCAAAATGAATTCTGCCATAAGGTGATCTTAATCCTCTGCTAGGGGGACGTATAGTAGCTTCTTGAAAACTTCACAGCAACTACACAAAAGGTTCATTCAAGGGGAGCAAACTTCTTTTATGGAGGATTATGATGAAAAAACACTTTAAATCTCTACTGGTCGTGACTTTCCTATTAAGCTCACCTTTCGCATTTGCTCAAGGCATGATGGGGGGCTTAGGTGGGGGAGGTGGCTACGG
>JAJXVP010000127.1 GCA_021782055.1 bacterium
CGCAGGCGGGAACACCGGTGCTGGTAAGTGAGTCCACTCCCGAACGAACTCAAGATCTGGCGGTTCGACTAAGTCAGAGTGTCCACGGTCCTTCGTATGCGGGGGTTCAAGGTTGGCACCTTACCGATGTTGCTGAGGGAAAAGTTAGTCTCGAGACGTTCTTGTCCCAACTAACCGATGAAGACCTGGCACACTTAGCCTTGGGCGAAGGGATGTGTTCGCCCAAGGTGACCCCAGGTACCGCCGCCGCTTTTGGCGGTGTCACCGAACGCCTTTTAGCGTTTGGCATTCCCCTGGCGTGCTGTGCGGATGGGCCCTCGGGTATCCGCATGGACAACGGGCAGCTAGCCTTCAGCTTACCTAATGGAACCTGCCTGGCCAGCACTTTTAACACAGCCCTTGTTGAAGAACTTCACCAGCATTTGGGCCAGGAACTTCAGCGCAACCATATCGACGCAATCTTGGGCCCAGGCATAAATCTGCATCGCCACCCCCTGAACGGTCGCAACTTCGAATACTTTTCTGAAGACCCCCTCCTTACTGGTAAGATGGCCTCGGCCTGCTTGGCAGGTCTGCACCGCCAAGGCGTGACCGGAGTTCTGAAGCACTTTGCGGCCAACAACCAAGAATCTGGCCGTAAAACCTGTGACAGTGTTGTTTCGGAGCGAGCCTTGCGCGAACTCTACCTCAAGGGTTTCGAGATCGCCGTCCGCGAAGGGAAAGCGCGGATGCTCATGACAACTTATGGCGCCATTAACGGTATCTGGACCGCTTCGAACTATGACCTCTTAACCGTGATTTTACGTGAGGAGTGGGGCTTTGACGGGCTGGTGATGACCGATTGGTGGGCGGCAATGAATAACGATCAAGACGAAGCCTCCCTGAGTGCTGCTTCGCTTATGGTCCGAGCTCAAAATGATGTGTATATGGTCGTACCGGAGGCTCAAGACAACCCCCAACTAACTGATCTGCGTCAGGCCCTCGACGCGGGACACCTCACGAGGGGCCAGCTGTTTCGCGGCGCTCGAAATATTTGCCGGGTTTTGCAAGAACTTCCGGCGATGCACCGGCTCACCCACGCAGTACCCGAATCCGATGATGCCGAACTTCCCACCGGAGAACTTACCTACCAAAAGGCAGGGTTGCTGGACTTGAGCGGTCTCAAGACAACAAAAGGCGCAGTCAACGTTCTGGGACTACTCTTTGATGAAAGTGGTGAGTATGAAATTCGGTTAACGCTGCGCTCAGAGGCAAGTCCGCTTGCGCAATTACCGCTGACGTTTTCGCTGAGTGGAAAGCACACCACTACGATAACGGTACCAGGACGTCAAACAGAGTGGACCGAGTATGTATACCCCCTCGGTCTGTTCAAAAACCCCTCGGGTTACCTTAGGCTCTTCTTTGCCCAGGGCGGACTGGCGGTAAAGGCTATTCAAGTCAGCCGTTTAGAGTGAGGTTGCTGTGGGGGAGGTCTCAGTGGGTACGCGCCACCAAAAGAGCGTCGAAACGAGCTGGGCCTCCTCAACGAGGTCTTGTCGCCGAATGAGCTCCCAGCCGACCGCCAGGCCGCCGTCTTGAATGCGGTCTGGGTCGTGGTGGTAGGCCTGAATCTGAAACTTTCGGGTTCCTGCTTTTAAGGTAGGAGCCTCACGTTGAGGAATCGAGTTCATCAGCACCTCACCCCCCGGTTGGACCAACGCACCCAGGGATTCAAAAAACACTTCAGGCCGCGAAAAGTGCACCAAGACAAAAAAGGCCGTGACGAGGTGGACCCGAGTTCTGCGCTCGGCCCAACGACGGCAGTCATCGGTGTTGGTAAGGTCTAAGCGATCAAACTGGGCCCCGGCGACTCGCTTTGCCGCGCGCGCCAACATCGCACGACTAATGTCCACGCCAAAAAGCTGTGCGGTGAGCTCCCAGCGAGCGACACGAGCCAGGGTTCGCCCGTCGCCACAACCAGCGTCGAGCAGAGTTGGTTTGGCAGCCACGGCTTCGAGTGCCTGCCTAAGCCAGGCGCGAGCCTGTTCCCAATCGAAACTGTCGAGGTGAGGGTGATCGTCTTTATAAGACGGTGCGTACAAATCGTAGCCAGGTTCCGGGCTGAGCACCATAAAGACATTATAACGTCGCCCTTCTGGCGCGTCGAGACAGCTATCGCTACAATGGTGCCATGGAAGAACATTTTGATATCTGCGACGCCTCGGGCCAGCTCACCGGCGAAAGTCTGCCCCGAAGCGTCGTCCACGCCCGGGGTCTTTGGCATAAAAGTGCCCAACTGTGGATTGTTGACAGCCGTGGACGCCTTCTTTTGCAACGGCGGGACGAACGAAAACAAACTGACCCCGGCAAGTGGGATATTTCGGTAGCCGGGCATGTTTCGGCGGGCCAAACTGTCCTTGAGGCGGCTCTGCGCGAAACCCAAGAAGAGTTAGGCCTCTCGCTGAACGGTGACGAGTTAGAACTCATTTTTATTGCACCCCGCGAATACCTCGATAACGCTCACCAGTTCTTTGACCGTGAACTTCACCATAACTTTCTGTGTCGTAAGGACGTTGAACTCAGTAGCCTGACCCTTCAACCGGGCGAAGTTATCGACGTAGCCTGGCAAAGTTTAGTCGATTTTTACCATAGGGTTGAGGGTGATGACCCTACCTTGGTGGGACGCCCCGGTGAGTACACGGCTATGTTCAAGCACTTAGGGCTTGCTTGAGAAAAAGTTTATTTTTGCCGATACCTGGGGTATGGCCGACAAATCTGGAAACTGGTTCCTTGAGCTGATTCTCAACATTCTGATTCTGGGCGCCGTGGCGTTTATTACTCTGCAAGCGCGAGCGGAACAGGAGCGCGGTGTGGCCGCCCCTCTTTTGGCCGCGGTTTCGGGCGGTTCACAAAGTATCAACCGTGCCCTAGGAAATAATTCTCCTAGCCTACCCGCCCTTCCTGCCGTACCTGCACTGCCTGGAGCCCCGGCACTTCCTGGTGTTCCGTCGGCAAACTCTCTCAACACTCCGCCACTGAACAATGTTGGTTCTGCGGTCTCGAGCTTGAACTTTACCAAAGCTTGGGGCGCCCTGCAAATTTGGGCGGCAGGACTTGACGGTAAAATAACGCAAAGCGAACTTAACGGCATTGTTGCCAATATGAAGTCAGGTTGGACCGATACGACACAGTCGGCCCAAGACTACCTCAAACAAATCAATGACCGTATCAATCATGGCCAAACCGATGCCGTAATTCGTGAAGCGTTGGGAACCATTGCAAAAGTGGGTGCTGATAAAAAAGCCGAAGTTTTAGGGACCATCTCAAAGCTGATGGCACAAAATGGTGTTTCGTGGGGTCAAATTCAGGCTATGATGGGCAACTGGACAAGAGCGCTGGCTGACCAAGCTCAAAAGCTGACCAGCCATTAGTTTTTAAGACGCTTTTTACTCGTCGGCTTCTTCGTCTTCGGCGAAGTCTACAGGAATCTCAAGTCGCTTGATTTTGTTCTTAAGGCCCTGACGGCTGATCTGCAGGTTTCGCGAAGTCTGCGAAATATTGTAGTCGGCGTATCGCAGGGTCGAAAGGATGATTTCGCGTTCAATATCATCGATAAACAACCGCAAATCAAGAGGCTCTTGCCCCGTAGGCAACTGAATGGTGCGCACAACCGCCTTATCGCCCTGAACCAACGCGTACATTTGGGCGTTTTCTTTCAGAACTTGTTCGATATCCTCGACCGTCACGCCACCTGAGGAACGAGCCAGCAAGTTGATTTTTTCAAGCAGTCCAGCCAGCTCTTGAATGTTGCCCGGGTAGGCATACTTTGACAAAAGTTCACGTTCTTTTCTGCCTAATTCTGGTACAGGAGTACTCTTGCGCTGAGCCAAGGCCTCAAAAATCGCCAGAATATCCTCGCGCCGTTCGCGTAAGGGCGGCATTTTGATCTGAAGGTTGGCAATCTTGTAATACAGCTCTTTGCGAAAGTCGCCCTTTTCCATTTCAGGAAGCAAGGTTGTTCGGCTGGTAAACAGAACGCGCACATCTGCTGAACGTTCTTCCGTGCCCCCGACCGGGTAGTAGGTTCCATATTGCAAAAACTTTAGCACCTTGGCTTGCAAAGGCTTCGAAAGTTCTTGAACGTCCTCAATGACCAGAGTCCCCTCGCGGGCGGCATCCAAAAAACCATCCTTAGGCTGTCTTTGCCCCAAAGAAGGGTTTTTCACTGCGCCAAAGAGTTCTAATTCTAAAAGTTCGGGAGGAATTGTTGTACAGCTGACCCCCACATACGGTTTTTGCCGACGCGGTGACAACTCGTGAAGAATGCGGGCTACGGTCTTTTTTCCAGTGCCCTCTTCGCCCATGATCAAAATAGGGTGATCAGAAATCGCAAAGGCTTTAATTTGCTCTTTAATTTTGATGATTAAAGGGTTGGTACCAATGAGGCCTTCAAGCGGTGAGTTGGCATAAAATCGCAGTTGGGTGTTTTCTTCGCGAAGGCGTTGGGCAGTTTCGACTAACCGCTGTTCCTCGGCGTTTTTTTCACGCTGATACTGGAGGTGCTTGAGAGCTTCAGCGACAGTCTGCACCAGCACTTGTGACTCAGCGGGCTTCAACAAGTATGCAAAAAGTAAATTAGCATTCACCGATTCCATCAGGTATTCGGCATCGGAATACGCTGACAAAACCAGCGAGACAAAGTCGGTGGTGGTCTTACGAAGCTCTTTAATCAGACCAAGCCCGGTTATGCCGGGCATCCGCATATCTGTGATGACGAGATCAAACGAATTATCGGCGCAAAACTTTAAAGCTTTTTTGGGATCCCGAAAGGGAAAAGTCTCATAGTCCTGCAAAACTTGTGTCAAAAAAGTCAAATTTACTTCGTCGTCATCGACCAAGACAATCTTCATTACGTTCGCCATAAGCATGATCCTAACACAGTCTAGCTAGCATGCCAAGGGCGAACGTCTACAAAGTGTTCAATTCGAAGAGAAATCCTCGTCGTTGCCGGGAGGCGCCTCATGCATCACCAAAACCTGAGGATGTCCTTGTTGTTGAAGCGACTGCACCAAACTTTGGGCGGCATCGGACGAAGCGGCCTCGAGGTAAATGCGGTTCATTCCGTTCTGTACACGGGCTTTAGGTGTAAAGCCCTCTTGGACCAGCAGCTTGAAAAAGACTTTGGCATTTGCGGTCGACTGAAAAGCCCCAACCTGGATAAAGCGGGCGCTCGGTAGGGTGGAAGCAGTTGCCGTCGAGGAGTCCGACGGAGTCGGTGCCGATTCCGCTGGAGCGGTGGAGGCTGGCGTCGCAGTGGTTGTGGCGGTGGTCGCGATGGTAGTCGCTTTTTCTTTTTCACGCTCGCGAGCATGGGCGGCTTTGATAATTTGCGCCAAGTCGGCAGGGGGTTCTGGGGTTGCATCCAAAGGAATAGGCCAAATCCGCACGCGAGCCGTGCCCGTCGCGATCATTCCCAGCTTTTCGGCGGCGGCTTTCGAAACGTCAATCAACCGCCCCTTCACGTAGGGGCCACGGTCGTTTACAGTGACAACCGTCCACTTTCCGTTGTCCAAATTGACAACTTCAAGCCGAACTCCAAAGCGCAAGGTGCGTTGCGCAGCAGTAAAGGCATTGGGATCGTAGGGTTGCCCCGAGGCTGTCAAATGACCATCAAATTGATCGCCATAGTAGCTGGCGATGCCGGTCTCACTGCTTTGAGCAAAAGCGGACATCGCTGACAGCAAAAGTGCTACGGCCGCTAAAATCATTACCTTCATAGATTGCCTATCGGACAACTGTCAAAAAATCCTAACGAAAACCTAAAATGGAAGGACTGTTGTTTTCTCGTCGGATTTTCGGCATAATGCGACCCTAAAGCATGAACTTAACCCCAAGGATGGACAGGGATGAAAAAGGCGGATTTGATCAAGATCCTCAAAACAGCGGACCATGAGTGGAAGTTTTACGACATTACCGAATTGGGCAAAGAAAAAGTGGCCCGACTCCCCTTTTCGTTGCGTGTTTTGTTAGAAAATCTCCTTCGCAAAGACAACTTGGCAGGCGCCGAGGAGCTTTTGGCCAATAAACCTCGGTCTGACGCCGTTTATGAGATTCCCTTTTACCCCGCCCGGGTGCTGATGCAGGACTTTACCGGCGTCCCCGCCGTCGTCGACCTCGCCGCTATGCGCGATGCTGTGGTAAAAGTCGGCGGCGATCCTCAAAAAATCAATCCCCTTGTTCCCGTTGACTTGGTCATCGACCATTCGGTGCAAATCGACTACTTTGGCCAGCAGAATGCCCTGAGCAAAAACGTCGAAAAAGAGTATGAACGCAACCAAGAACGTTATGAATTTTTAAAATGGGCACAAAAATCCTTTCGGAACTTTCGTGTTGTACCTCCTAACAGCGGCATCTGCCATCAGGTCAACCTTGAATACCTGGCAAAAGTGGTCGTTGAAAGCCCCGAAACCGCAGGCCTGTTGCACCCCGATACCGTGGTAGGCACGGATAGCCACACCACAATGATCAACGGCCTGGGCGTTGTCGGCTGGGGAGTTGGTGGAATTGAAGCCGAAGCGGTGATGCTGGGCCAACCCTATTCTATGGGGATTCCCGAAGTCATCGGCATGAAGCTGATGGGCCGGCTGAAGCCGGGAACCACTGCCACCGACCTCGTTCTTACCGTCACCGAACGCCTGCGTAAATTTGGGGTTGTTGAAAAGTTCGTAGAATTCTTTGGCCCTGGACTCAAGTCCCTCACCCTGCCCGACCGGGCCACCATTGCCAACATGAGTCCAGAGTACGGTGCCACAATGGGCTTCTTTCCCGTGGATGAGGTCACGATTGATTACCTGAGGTTTACTGGTCGCGATAAAGAAGCCGATTTGGCCGAGGCCTACTGCCGCGCCAATGAACTTTTTTACACCGACGACGCTCATCCAGAATACCGCGCGGTGCTTGAGTTGGACCTTGGCGAAGTCATACCCTCGCTCGCCGGCCCCAACCGCCCGCAAGACCGACTTAAGCTGGGCGACACGAAAACCGCGCTCGCCAAAGTACTCCCCACTGAAGCCGCTGGCCGGAAGCCGGTCAGTGTTGAGTTAGGTGGAAAAATCGTCGAGATCACTGATGGTATGGTGGCCATTGCCTCGATTACAAGCTGTACCAACACAGCCAACCCCGCTCTTATGCTGGGTAGTGCTCTTTTGGCAAAAAAAGCGGTGGATGCCGGGCTCACCGTTCCTTCGTGGGTAAAAACCTCGTTGGCACCGGGGTCGAAGGCAGTGCAAGATTACCTAGAACAATCGGGTCTGATGACCAGTCTTGAGGCATTAGGCTTTCATCTAGCGGCCTTTGGCTGTGTCACCTGTATCGGCAACTCGGGCCCCCTGCATCCGGCCCTCGAAAAGGCACAAAGCGATCATAACTTGTGCCTCGCCGCAGTGCTCTCAGGGAACCGCAACTTTGAAGGGAGGATTCACCCCAATGTTAAAGCTTCGTTCTTAGCCTCGCCTCTCTTGGTGGTGGCGTTTGCCTTGGCTGGCCGGGTTGACCTCGATTTGACGACAGAGCCTCTGGGCATTGGACACAACGGCCAACC
>JAJXVP010000128.1 GCA_021782055.1 bacterium
GTCAACCTCTGCCAGGCCTTTGGCACAGGCCCAACTGGAACTGGCTCTGATTTACGAAACTCGACCCGCGTTAAAAAGATTTTATTTGGCCGAAGCGATTGGCACCTTGCAAAACCTTTGGGCCCTTTCAGGACGTCAAAAGCAAGACCTCGCCCTTTGGGTTCCCCTGCATCTTGAAGCGGGACTTTTACAAGAAGCCGAAAGCTCGCTCCGTGAGTTCTTACTCGAAACTCCGCAAGACAGCGAAGTGTATTTTTGGTTAGCTAAAGTAAAATTCGCTCAGCGCGACTATCTAGAAGTCATGACGATTCTGGCGTTTTTGCAGGACCACGGCGGTAACGCCGAACTTCACAAGGCCTACCGGTTTTGGCTCGGGGAGGCCCCCGGTGTCGCGTAAACTAAGGGTTTGCTTAGTGATCGAGGGCTCTTACCCCTATATTACCGGCGGAGTTAGTGCTTGGGTACAAGATATTCTCGAAGGCTTATCGGATTTTGAGTTTGCCCTTCTGACTATTTCACCTGTAGCCGACCAACCTCTTCGATATCGATTGCCCTCTAACGTGGTGGAACATCGCGACCTCGTAATTACCCAAAATGCCCCGTCAGACTCCGTGAGCAAAGAAAAAGCTCGGCAACTTCCGACCGAAATTCTTCGTCTTCATCGTCAATTTTTTCAGGGCGATTCACCCGAGATGTCGCAACTCTTTTCGCTTCTTCCTGAAGGGGTTTCCCTGCACCGTGAAGCTGTTGATCAAAAAGTCTTTTGGGATTTTTTGGTCCGCACCAGCCAAGAGCGAAACCCGATTTACCCGTTCTCGGACTATTATTGGGCGTGGCAATCGTCACACGAGTTGTTGTTTCGGGTCTTGGCGGCGGTTCCCCCCGAAGCAGATATCTACCATGCGGTATCGACGGGCTTTGCAGGAGTGGCCGCTTTGGCTGCTCAAGTCAGGCGTCAAAAGCCTTTTGTTTTGACGGAACACGGCCTGTATCACAAAGAACGAGAAATCGAAATTCGTAAGGCAGCTTATGTTCACGGGTATCAGCGGGATATGTGGATCAAGTTCTATTCAAGCGTGAGTACACTGTGCTACCGGAGTGCGGACGCTGTTACTGCTTTGTTTGAAGAGAATCGACAAAAACAGCTGGAACTGGGGGCTTTGAAGGATCGAAGCTTTGTCATTCCTAATGGAATTGATGTGGAGCGCTTCGCTTCGGTCAAACGTCAACCTCGTCCCGGGCGTCATGTAGGTTTGGTCGGAAGAATTGTTCCTATCAAAGATGTGAAAACCTTTATTGCTGCGGCCAAAATTATTGCCGAAGAAATTCCGGATATCACTTTTTATGCGATCGGCCCCACCGATGAAGACCCTGATTATTATCAAGATTGTTTAGCTTTGGCTGAAAGCCTTTCTCTTGGCGATAGGCTACAATTTACGGGGCGGCAAAACGTGCTCGACTTTTATGCGTTTTTAGATGTGGTTGTTTTAACTAGTGTTCGCGAAGCTCAGCCTTTGGTGATCCTTGAGGCTTGGGCTGCCGGCATACCCTGTGTCAGCACTAAGGTAGGTAATGTCCCCGAAATGCTCGACTACGACGAAAGGTTTTTGGCTTCTTCCAAGGACCCCAGTCAAGTCGCTTCGGCCCTGCGGTTTGTGTTGAACAACCCCGAAGAGATGAGTTTGATTAACCAGCGAAATGCCGAAAAGGTTCGTCGGTTGTATCATCGCTCGGACCTTTTAGATAAGTATCGTCAGCTTTACCGTTTTGTAAGGGGCGAGTAATGGCTGGTATTGGGTTTGAACTGCGCCGGGTTGTCGCACGCTCTGATTTAGCAAGTTCCATTCAGGCGGTTTTTTCGGGTGCCCTTTTAGTTGCAGGGCCTTGGTTGGTCACGGTGCTGACTATTTTTGCCATTCATAGTGGTTTGGGAGTCCTTCAGGTTCCTCATGCGCCTGTCTTTCAAGCGGTTGTCACGTACTCTTACGCTCTGTCTTTGGCTTTGGGAAGTCCGGTACACTACCTGTTTACTCGTTTGGTATCCGACTTGATTTGGGAAAAGCGAGAAAAAGAGGCCTCGGTTTGGCTGCTTGTCGTAAGCCTTGGTGTGTTTTTTGTTTTTGGCTTTGCGGCCTTTGCAGTGACCATGTTGGTTCCAGTTTGGGGAGCACCGAATCTGGCCCTGTCGGTTTCGGCTTCCTTATTGTTTGCCGCTGTGAACGCCTTGTGGGTGGTGATGCTCTTTGTTTCTCTTGTTAAGCGTTTTCTGGCTATTCTTGTTGTTTACCTAGGCGGCATGGCCATAGCGCTGGGGTTGACACTTCTTGGGGCTCACCAAACAGGCCCTGCTGGTGCGATTTTAGGGTTTGCCGGTGGTCACCTCGTTATTCTGCTGGGTTTAGGTGCCTTGGTGCTGAAAGATTTTCCTCCTCAGGGTCAAACGGGTATGTTTCGTCCTGTAGGGCGCTTGCTTCGGCAGTACGGAGCTTTGGCTCTTTCTGGGTTCTTTTTTTACGCAGGACAATGGGTAGATAAATTTGTCTTTTGGTTTTCACGGGGGAGCCCTGTCGAAGGTACACTCTTACGGATTTGGGATTTTTGGGATTTCCCGGTCTACTTGGCAGGTTTGTCGCTGATACCTGGACTTATCTATTTTCTGATTTTTTCAGAAACTACCTACTACATCGCCTTGCGAAAATTTTTGCAGAGCGTCGCTGCCAAACCCTTTGTTCGCATTCGGCAAGAGAGGTTCCATCTTATTCGGGTAATGAATCGAGAATTAGTCAACCAGATGTTGGTGCAAACTCTGGCAGCTTTGGCCTTTTTAGCGTTATTTTGGGCCATCCCGGGGCTCAACCCCTGGGCGGTTACGTCGGCGGTGGCGGGGGCATGGTGCCTTCTTCTTTTGATGACGCTTTTGAACTATCAATACTATTTAGAGTTCTATCGACAAGCGGCTTTGAGTGCGGGGGTGTTTTTTGTTTTCCAGGGCGTTGGTGCTCTCTTGGGCGTGGCATTTCCAGGAATCTTTCCAGGGCTTGGCTTTTTAACGGCGGTAGCCCTGGCCTGTCTTACGGCATTGATCAGCCTAGAACGTGGTGTGACATCTATGGAACGAAGTATTTTTCTTAAGGCCGTCGGTCGATAGGGGTGTCCAGGCTAGTGGTATAGTCTAGGCTAGCTTGAGCATAGCGCGGCATTCTTTGTAGAGATGGTCCTCACGTAGACGCTCTTCTTGCGCCTTATGAAAGGTAGTTAGCCGGGTGGGATTTAAGCCGAGAAATCCAAAATGCGTGACCATCGACGAAAAATCTTGAGGATTTTGTTGGTAGCGTGGCGAATTTAGAAAGTCAGCCAAGGTAATGGCACTAATGATTAACTTGTGTTGAGAAGTAATTTGTGGGTTTCCATGTTCTAGGGCCGCATCGATAAGAAACTGAGGAAAGCCCCAGCTTTGCAACACCTTGGCTCCAACCTCATGGTGGTTGACCTTCAAAGCGGAATCTTCTTCGCCTGAGAGGCGGGTAAGTTTGGTTACAGAAATCTCTACCAGTTTACGGTATTCTGTGGGGTCTGAAAGGTACAGGGGAATTTGCCCAATATCATGAAGCAAACCGCCGACAAAGGCACTGTCGGCGTGATCCCTATAGCCCAAAAAAAGGCATAAATCGCGTGCGGTAAAGGCCGTGAACAACGAATGTGACCAGTAATGACGATAGAAAGGGGTGGGGGGAGCTTTGCCAAACAAGCCGGAACCGGCCAAGAGTATCACCAGATTTTTAATCGTGTTGAGGCCCAAGAGGGTGATGGCTGTCCGAACTTGTGAGATTTGATGTTGACGGGCGAATTGGGCGGAATTAGCGATCTTGAGGATGCGGGCCGTGATTCCTGGGTCTTGCAGAATGGTTTCTTCGAGGCTGGTAAATGACATCAAGCGAGAGTCTGCCAGTTTAAGAACTTTGGCGGCGACTTCGGGCATGATGGGCAGTTGATTCAGGTAGGCGCTCCAGTCCTTCATGCCAATACTGTAACTGTCCCAGCGGTGGTTGCCAATGGTTTATTGGATTTTTCACGGTTTTAGGTTCAAAATTATAGTATGCTATCGAAGTTTCTGCCCTGGCTCACCATGCTTCTTGTCTTTTTGTCATTTCTCGTGATGAGTGCCAAAGTCCGTGACCAAGAGGCCACACAGCGTCAGGCAAGGTTAACCGCCGAAAGTCGCTATTTAGCCACGCAAATTGACACGGACCTAGACAATCGTGTGGGAGCCTTAGAACGTCTGGCTGCTTCGTGGTGGCGTCAACGCTCGATTGCCCCACCCGAGCTTTTGCATGACGTCCGTCGTTACCTTGCCGATGTCCCCGGGTATCAAGCGATCGAAGGCGTAGATGCCACTCACCACGTGGCCTGGGTATACCCCCTTAAAGGTAATGAACAAGCAGTTCATCTCAATTTGGGGTTTGAACCCCTCCGGAAACAGGCCATGCTCAAGGCGTGGGCAACGGGGTTACCTCAGGCTACGGCCCCCGTGAACCTCGTCCAGGGCGGAAAAGGCTTTTTGCTGTTCATCCCCTTGGCGGGCTTTCCGCAAGAGCGTTATCTTTTAGCCGTTTTTCGCATTCAAGAATGGCTGGACAGGGTGTTTCGCGTTGATTCTAGCGATTCTCCCTTTTCGAGGTATCAAGTCTCGGTCGTCTTTGATCATTCAGCGGTTTATCATGGACCATCGACGAGCAAACCTTTTGCCGAAAGTTCGCTCAGTGTGCTTGGACAAACCCTGACCGTGAACGTGGTTGAAAAACCTGGGACCGTCGAGCCTTCCTTGCTCCCTGTGGCTCTGCAAGGTTTTGGTGCTGTAATTTCGGTTGCTTTGGCACTGGTTTTGGTAATTTTCTTTCGAAGCCAAAGGGCTACTCAAAAGGTTTTGGCTTCACGGCGGGCTCTTGAAGCCGAAATGCAACAAAAAGCGGTACTGGAAACCGAACTGAATCAGGTCTTTACCCGGATGGAGCTGGCCACCGAGGCGGGTCAGCTGGGGATTTGGACTTGGGAAGCGCAGACTCATCACCTGACGTGGAACGCTCGCATGTATGAACTTTTTGATGTGCCCAAAGCAGTTATCCCCACACCCGAAATTTGGAAAAGCCGCCTGCACCCCGAAGATCTTGATCGTGTTCTTGAGTTGGTTGCGAGGGTCATGAAAGGCGAAGCCGAGTTTGATACGCAGTTTCGGGTGTTGCGCTCAAGTGGAGTGGCGTACGTTCGATCGGCGGCTCGCGTTGAAAGGGATCAAGCGCAAGTCCGTCAACTCACCGGTTTGTATTGGGATACTACCGAACAACGCCTTTTAGAAGAAGCGTTGCGGACCAGCGAAGAACGCGTCAGACTTTTACTGAATTCGACAGGTGAAGCCATTTACGGCATTGACCTTGAGGGAATCTGCACCTTTGCCAACCCCGCCTGCGCGAGGATGCTGGGCTGGGAAGATCCTCAGAGGTTAATAGGTCAATCGATGCATTTTTTGGTGCATCATTCACTTCCGGACGGAACACCTATCACTCTCGAGGAATGTCGGATTCACTCCAGCTACCGGTCGGGTATCCCTGTACACACCGATGATGAATGGTTATGGAAGGCCGATGGAACCGTGTTTCCTGTAGAATATTGGTCCTACCCTCAAGTCAACGACCAGGGCGTTCAAGGGGCAGTGGTGACCTTTATTGACATTACTGAACGGCGTGCTACTCAAAAAACCATCCAGCATCTGGCAACTCATGATACCTTAACGGATCTGCCGACTCTACGCTTGGCAAACGACCGCCTTGCAACGGCGTTGGCCCAGGCAAAACGGCGACAAGAAAAAACCGCTTTACTCTTTATTGACCTTGATGGCTTTAAGGGGGTCAACGATACTTGGGGACATGAAGCTGGCGATCTGGTGTTAAAAACGGTAGCTTCAAGACTGAGTACCCTTTTGCGTGAGTCGGACACCGCCGCACGCATTGGTGGAGACGAGTTTTTGGTCATCCTGCCCAACCTTGTTGATCATGAAGCGACCAAGCTTGTCGCTGAAAAAATTCTGGAACAAATTCTTTTGCCCATACCCGGAGACTCTTGGACCGCACATGTGGGGGCGTCGATAGGAATTGCCATTTACCCCGAGGATGCTGATCAGGCAGAAGAGCTTTGGCGAAAAGCGGATTCTGCCATGTATCGGGTCAAAAAAGGGGGGAAAAAAGGCATAGCCTTTTTCTCACAGATTATTGGTGGAAGCGATCTTGATGATAAATGAGGTCCCGTCGCTGACATCGAGGCAAAGCCCCCAGCCTTGAGCGGTCAAAATCTCTTTGGCGATATACAACCCCAGGCCGAGGCCCTCCCCACCGCGGTTACCCCGAGCAAAAGGTTCAAAAAGATTCTTCTGCTCCTCGAGGGGAATTCCTGGGCCCGTGTCATGGACTTCAACAAACACGCCCTCTGGGGTTTGCCAAGCTTTTAAACTCACTTGGCCTTGCTGTCCACTGTAACGAAACGCGTTTTGCACCAAATTTTCTAGGGCCCGTGTGGTCATCACCGGATCAAAGCTCACCTGGACTCCTTGCTTCCCCTCACCAGGCTTAAGCTCGTTTTGCCAAAGCCAAATTTTTCCCCAAGCCTTAGCGTCTAACGCAAAAACCTCGGCGACCTGATTTAAAAAAACACACAGGTCCAATTGTTGCCTGGTGAGCGACCAGGGTTTGGTTTCTCGGCGGGCAAACTGAAACAAAGCTTGAAGACGAACTTCGAGCTGGCTCGCCTTGTCTTCGAGTACGCCCAACCAATGTTTTTGTTCCTCGGGTGACCCTAGCCCGTCGCGGAGAGCTTCGGCATAGCCTTTGAGTGAAGTTAAGGGCGTTTTTAAGTCATGAGTAAGGGCCGATAAAAACCGGTAGCGTTGTAACCCCTCTTCGTGGAGAACAGACCGCAGATTTTCAATACTTTTCGCCACCTCGCGGAGTTCTGAGGTTTTTAGGGTTTGCCAGGGAAGTGGAGTCGCAAGTGAGACTTCCATTAAACGGGTCAAACGCCCTAACTTGTGCAAATTTTTAGTCAACCGACGGAGCCACCAGGCAACGATTAACGAGGATAACAAAACGATCAATAAAACTTGAAACGCCAGGTCTGAGGTGAGCTCAAGCAAGGGTGCGGGCTGAGAATCTAAATCTCGAAAGTCTACCACGATTTTTCCTGCCACCTCACCATTTTGGGTCAATGGTAATTCTGCCCTCTCAGTTTGCGAATTGCGGTGCCCAAGACCCGCTTGTGAAAGTGTTGAGTATATAACATGGCCGCTGTTATTTGTTATCGCAAAATTAAATAAGGGGGTTTCGGCGTGAGGTAGGACCTGAATTTGTAAATGAGAATCAATTTTTAGATGAGTATGAACCCATTGCTCTAAAACCGCTAGTTTCACCAGGGGAATGTCTGGGGCTTGTTGGGCTTGGTGTGAAAGAACAAGGCCAATGAGCCCACCCAGAGGAAGAAGTACCAGAAGCCCAGCCAAGGCGAT
>JAJXVP010000012.1 GCA_021782055.1 bacterium
CCGCCCGTGCCCAAGGCATAGGCATCCTCAGTGCCCGCGAAAACCAATTCCAGATATCCGTTATGGTGGGTTCGCTACTGTACCAGCCACAAACTTGACAGTGCGACGAGATTCCTTATGCTTAGATGAGGCTACTTTGAAGGGGGCTTTTATGAAGCTTGGCACAAAACTAACGATCGCTTTTTTGTCAGTGATGATTCTGGGCGCTTTGATCGGGTTAGTCGCCTGGCTGGGTGTAAGCCGCATTACCCAAGCCGATCGACAGCTTTTTCAACACGATGTCCAAAGCCTTGCCGCCTCCCACGACCTGACAGCAGGCTTTCTGAAACTTCGTATCGCCGGAATGACCTTGATTGATGCCCTTACTCCTCAAGAACGGCAAGAAGACAAAGACACCCTTTTAACCGCTGAAACTGCTGTTAAAAACGCCTTGGCTACCTATCAGACCTATGACCGAAGTGCCGAAGCGGCAGGATTCCTCAGCCAGCTCAATGAACACTTTTTGCGCTACCAAGCTGTCGATAGCGAAGTTACCTCAGCGGTTCTTGCAGGAAAGATGCAGGCAGCCCGTGAGGCCTATTACACCGTAGGCGAACCACTTAGCCAAAAAATCAACAACCTGTTTGACCAGATGGTTGCCAAAAATCGAGCCTCCGCCCAAAAGAATTCCGCCGATAACCAAGCGTTGGCTGGGTTGCTTAAAGACGTCTTAGCGGGACTTTTAAGTGCCGTCGTGCTATTGGCCCTCCTGTTGGGGGTATTTTTTGCACGCTCCATTGTACGACCGGTTAAAGCCCTGGGCCAAACTGCCCAGGATATCGCCGGCGGCAAGCTCAAAAGTCAACTCGCACCGAGCTTAGTTAAGCGTAAGGATGAGCTAGGGCTTTTAGGACGTTCGATGGAATCGATGATTAGTTCGCTGAGACAAAATGTCTCGCTGGTTTTGACAGCCTCGGGCAACCTATCGGATACCAGTCAGGGGCTTCAAGGCAGTGTCAAAGACACCAATAACGCCGCCGACAGCATCAGCCACAAAGTTGAACAGACGTCTGCGCTGGTTATGGATCAAAGCGCCAGTGTTACCGAAACTACAGCAACCTCAGAACAGATTGTTCGTAACCTTGAAAACCTGGATGGTTTGATTGCCGACCAGGCCGCCAGTGTGACCCAGTCTTCGGCGTCGATTGAACAAATGATGGCCAACATTGCCGCTGTCAACGCCAATGTGGAAAAGCTAGGCCAAGCTTTTAGACAGCTTGTGGAAGTCTCGGACGAAGGCCGTAAAAAAATTGACGGTGTCGTCAGCGCCATTGGCGACGTGGCGGGACATTCTGAAAAGCTCCGTGAAGCCAACACTGCTATCACCGGCATCGCGGCGCAAACCAACCTTTTGGCTATGAATGCCGCCATTGAGGCTGCCCATGCTGGCGATGCCGGACGCGGCTTTGCTGTGGTTGCCGACGAGATTCGCAAGCTTTCGCAAGCTTGCCGAGTCATCCTCGCAAGAGTCCCACGAAATCGCCAGCGATATTAAAACCATTCAAGCGCGTATTCAAGCCGCCAAAGATGTTTCAGCGGCAGCCGATCAATCGTTCAAAGCGATTCTGGAACAGCTGGACATCTTGGGTCGCTTTGAACAAGAGATTACGAGCGCCATGAGCGAGCAGAACGAAGGGTCCCGGCAAATCCTTGAGGCTACTGGCCAAATTAATGCAGTCACTGCCAAGGTTCGTGGCAACTCTTCAGAAATGCTTGACGGCAGTCGAACCATCACCAGCGAAATGCAAAAGCTGTTAGAGGCAACCGAGCAACTCAGGAGCAACATCGAGACCATTGCCCAAGACTCTCGCGCGATTCGACAGACCGTAGAGCAAGTTGAAGGCTTTAGCGCCAAGAACACTGAGCTTGCACAAGAACTCAAAACGGCGATGAAGGTTTTTCAGCTTTAGCGAAAGCCCCGTCTAGCGAAGGCCTCGTGCCTTATTCCTTGGTTAGGGTATCGCGAAAGCTTGTCCAGGCGGCATCCTGTTCTTTTTCACTGTAATGCCGTGAGCTTACCCGCACAGGCGGTGCCTTTTCTGGCTTTTCAGAACCCTTGTCGGCAGACCGTGCGGCCGCACGGCGTCGCTCTTGCCAGTCCTTTTGACGAGCTTTTCGTTCTTCGGGCGTTAAGGCCTCTAAAGGTTTATCCGCCGAGGGATCTTTCGGCCGCCCGCCTTCAGACTTAAGCGCAGCCCCCAAAGCAATACGAATCGACAGGGGTTTGACGGAACCGAGCTTTAAAGTGGCAAAGGTTTCGGCCTGGGCCTTGTATTGCCCCGTCACGCGTTTCCAGAATTGTGTTAAGACGTTTAAATGCCGATAGGCAGCCTCATACAGTTGAAGCACGTCGATCCCGAAGATTTCTTGCAGGGGGCGGATTTTCATCGTGCCCGGTCGAAACAGCTGTTCCATGAGTGCCTGCATCTCCTCGACAGAACCTAGCTGTAAAGAATTTTTCCCAAAGTGGATCAGCGCTTCGGCCAAAAGTTTGGGGTGATCCAAAAGCTCCCCTACTAAGGTGTCATTCTTTCCGACCCAATCTGAAAGCGCATGTTCTAAGTTCTCTTTATTGACAAAAGTGAGGTCGCCTGTGCGGTTCGACGTACGCACGAGACGCTCCATCCTATTCGCAAAATCTTGCCAAGCTAAGTTTTGAAGAATTTCAAAGCGCTTGACAAAAAACTGGTAAAGATTGTCCCGATGCACCAAACCGGCTTTAAGCACGACGACTGGCGAAAGACCAGTTTTTTGGGAGTTCGTCATGAATTGTTGACGAAAATCTTCCTGCAAGCCAGCAAATTTTTCACCATACTTTTCGGCAAACAAAAGACGAACATGGCCCTCCAAGTCTTTTTCGGGCATGAGAACTTCTTTGTCCTTCAAGATCAGTTGTTCCATTTGCCGCAAATCGGTCTGTCTGTCCTCTTGTTCTTCTTTTTGGCGGCGAAGCTCTTCAAGCTGATTACCCGTATAGATTCGAAAGAATTCCGCCGCTTGGAAAAACGCTTTTTCCAAATGAAGTTTCCGTTCGGCAGTGAGATCCTCTCGGTACTTAATGATGGTTTCGGTCAGGGTTTTCCAGAACCCTAAGTCTTTCTCGTCAACTTTTCGTGTGAGCTCGCTCAGGGGCACATTCAGCCACCTCGAGAGAAGAGTCAAAACCTCGGGATTTTTTAGCGACAGCCGTAACTTCGACACTGAAAAGCTCATGAGCAAGTTCAACGTCTGACTGGTGGCCAAAATTTTCTCTTCTTGCAAGATCAGCAAAAACAGGGCTTCTGACTTTGCCGACTCCTCAAAACCTGACTTAGAAACGCTTTCGGGGGACAAATTCTGAAGGAATTCCGCGGGGAGCGTCAGCTCACGGGATTTTAACAGCGCCAACGTTAAAAAGGGGTTGTTGGGGTTTTCGCAGGCCGTTTGAATGAGATCTTGCAAAAAAGCGAACCAAAAGCGTTTTTCACCTTCGGAGCAAAGCAGAATTTTGTCTGGTGAGCGTTCGCCTTTGCTATTCTTCTTGTAGGTTAATATTCCCAACTTCGCAGCTTTAAGACGGGCAAGCAAATTGACCATTTCTGTTTCAACGTGAGGGAACTGCCCAAGTCTGGCCCCCACAAAGCTATCAAAATCCACATAGGGTCGCCAAGAATCACACAACTGATGAAAAAGATCCCTCTGCGCGGGAGCCGTTACGCCAAACTGCGAAAGCAATTCTTCCCTCTGACGTTTATCAAAGCGGATATACGGTGGCGGGGCGATCACGTTTTCGTTCATGGGTTTTATCATACAACTGACACGCGCAAGCTTCAATCACTGTCGTTTATCTCGTGAAAAAGAGGTTTGTCTTGAACAAGAACGGCTGGGCCGGTAGAATACTTGGATGAGTTCTCCGTCTTCTGAGCAAGAGCAATTTATTGGCAATGACAAACATTTAAAGGTTCTTCGCCAGGCATCTCTCGCACACAACGCCTCACTTTGGCACGACTTCACAGCAACCATGGGACCGCGTTTTCGCGCCGATTTGCGGGGTGCCGACCTTCAAGGGTTTTGGCTCGTTGGGTTTTGGTTAGCAGGGGCTCACTTAGATGGTGCCAATCTTTCTGAGGCCGATTTGACGGGAGCCGATTTATCACGGGCTAGCTTGCGTGGAGCTAGACTCCAAAATGCCAACCTTACCAATACCAAGCTTTCTCCAACCAAGGTAAAAGTTGTGGCAAGCCGCACAGAAACTCCGCTTGACGAGACTCAACGCCGGCGTTCACGGCTTGAAAAGTTAGAAAAATCGGCTCAAGCTCTGTTGAAAGACCGAGAACAGCAACAAGAGGCCCTAAGAGCTCAACAGGCTCGGGTTCGAGCAAAAAATTCACCAGTCCCGTTTCAAACAGAAACGACAGAACGCGAAAACTAGTCGTCTGGGGAGCTAGTCTTGCGCTAGCACTAGCCGATTTCGCCCGCCTTCTTTGGCACGATACAAGGCATCATCAGCCCTTCGAATAACATCATTCGGACGCTCAGATTTTTCCGGAAGGAGTTGTGCTAAACCAAAACTCACGGTGATGGGAATCTCATGACCTTCGTGAGAAAACGAAAATTCTGCGATACTTTGCCTGACGCGCTCACACAAGGCAACAGCTTGTTCCAAAGCAATGCCTGTGAGGATAAACCCAAATTCTTCCCCGCCGTAGCGGCCAATGGGGTCGCCTTTGCGGAGGCTTACGGTAAGAATGCGAGCGACTTCTTTCAATACATAATCGCCGGCCAAATGCCCATACTGGTCGTTCACCCGCTTAAAGTGGTCAATATCCATCATCGCAAAAGCTACAGAGAGCCCCTTGCGGCGTGCGTTGTAAATTTCCTTATCGAGAAGCTCAATCAAAAGGGCGTGGTTGTATAAGCCCGTTAGGCTATCTTGCATGGCCATAGCCAAAAGACGGTCATGGTAATCTTTATACCGTAGGGCGGAACGAACACGGGCAACAATTTCGACTTCATCAAGCGGTTTTTTGACATAATCAAAGGCTCCACCCTCTAGGGCCACGCGAACATCTTCCCCTTTGGTGCGGGCCGTCACCATAAGAACGGATATTGTACTGGTTAAGGCATTTTGCTTTAAAAGTTTTAAAATCCCGAGGCCATCAATCCCTGGCATCATGACATCGAGTAGAATCAAATCCGGAGTGTGCTGAATCGCCATGGGGAGGGTATCGAGGCTGTTGGTGGAAGTCAGGACTTCAAAGCCTTCATGTTCTAGAAATCCTTTGAGTAATTTTAAATTGAGCACACTATCGTCAATGGCAAGAATTTTCTTGCCCTGATTTTCCAGATTCAACACACGGGACTCCTTAGAAAAAAATGCCCTTTATTTTAGGCCTGGCCTTGTCAACTTGACAAGGGGAAGGTTTGAGACAAGGCACTTTTTGCCGCCAGCCAAATGCGGCGATGCACTGCTGGCATGGCAAGCCTTTCAACTTCGTCCGCCGTATACCAGCGGCCTTTCCATCCTGCGGTTAGTTCGGGTTCTTCTACGGCGCACAAGACAGGGTAGAGGGTGTCTTTATATTTGGTATAGGTATGAAGAAAGGTGCCCAAGTTGAGGCAGTTTTCACATTCCGAGACTCGGGAAAGCTCAGAAACTCGAGGGGGAAAGGACCACAAGCGCGAAAAACGCCCCGTAAGGGGTTGCGCGAGAAAAATCTGAATTGGGGGAGGAGTTTGCCGATTTGGTAAGGGTATTTGCCGCCACCCCACCAAAAGGGGCGTGGATTTTTCCTGGACCTGGCGATCTAACCGGGCAGGAATGAGATCTGTTTGATTTTGCTGGTAGGCCAGGCAAACCTGTACAAGAGGACAAGCCCCGCACTCCGGTCCCCGAGACCGACAAACCTGTTGACCTAAATGCATTAACGCCAAATTGAACGAGCGGCTGGGATAGAGCTTAAAAACCTCGGTAGCCAAACTAGTTGTTGCTTTTTCAGACTCAACTGTCCATTGGGGCCAAACGTTGAGGCGCTGAAAAACGCGTTTCAGATTGGCATCAAGTGTCAAACTGGGTCGATTAAAGGCAAAGCTGGCTATGGCCGCCGCGGTGTACGAGCCCACACCAGGCAACTTTCGCAGAGCCTCTTCGTTTGAAGGAAAGCAAGAGGCTCCTTGAACTGCTAAAACCTGAGCTGCCTTCCAAAGGTTGGCCCCTCGACTATAGTAGCCTAATCCCTCCCATTCTCGAAGAACTTCGCCTTCTTGGGCTAGCGCTAAAGCTTCGACAGTGGGCCAACGCTGTAACCACCTCTCGTAGCGGGAGGGGACTGCAGAAACCACCGTTTGCTGGAGCATCACTTCAGAAATCCAAACTTCATAAGGATTCCGAGTCTCGGACCAGGGGTAGCTTTTTTGGTTAGTCTGCCACCAGGTTAAAAGTCGGGGAACCCAGTGTTCAAGCTGAGAGAGGTCAACGCTTTCAGTCATGAAGGGGGTGTTCTATCCACAAAAGACGACCACTCCCCGGTCGAAACTCTTGGTTAAAGTCTATTGCCACGACGGTAGCGGTATGAAAGGTCAACTCGCGATGAGCCGACGGTGGGGTCAAATACGAGGCGAAAAGGGCGATAAAGGGGTTGTGGCTAAACACGGCCAAACGCTGTGTTCCATTTTTGACCCAGGCGGAAAGCTCTTCAAAAGCGTCTGAAAGCTCAGCATCGGGTGTTAAGGCCGTACTCAGTTGAAGCTTCCCGTTGGCCGAACCCATAAATATTTGTGCGGTGGCACGCGCCCGGGCGTAAGGGCTCGAAAGAAAAACATCCGGCGACATCCCCCGCCGACGGGCTTGGCTCGCCATAGCCTGTGCGGTCAGAATTCCCGTCTCGGTGAGTTCGCGAAACGCGTCCCCCTCTGGGTGGTAATTCTGCGCCTTGGCATGACGAACCAAGTACAATGTCATCTTCCGTATAACCTCGTCAGTTCCCTAAAATTTTGCGCCAACGCTTCACTCAGTTGACCACCTGTCAGTCGCCAGGCCCAATTGCCACCGAGGGTCGAAGGTGTATTCATTCTGGCCCAGGACGGCAAATCTAGCAAGTCCTGGGCTGGAATAACTGCGTAAATAGCGGTAGAGGCCAAAGCCGCGCGAATAAAACCCCAGGCAACATTCGAAGAATGGTCGTGAATATAGTCACGAGAATACTTTTGATCGTCGGGCGTTGCTGCTTCCCACCAACCGCGAATCGTATCATTATCATGACTTCCGGTGTAAACCACACAGTTTGGACCATAGTTGTGGGGCAAAAACGGGTTATTGCCTGAAGCTCCCGCTTCATGCGAATCAAAGGCAAATTGAAGAATTTTCATGCCGGGAAAGCCAAACGCATCCCGCATCTGCTCCACTTCGGGGGTAATCACACCAAGGTCTTCGGCCAAAATTGGCAATTGGCCCAGCCGACGCTTAACCTCGGCAAACAATTCCATCCCAGGAGCTTTAACCCACCGGCCTTGAATCGCATTGGGTGCACCAAAAGGGATTTCCCAGTAGGCCTCAAAGCCACGAAAATGATCGATGCGGATGATATCCACGAGCTTTAAGGTCGCTTGAATACGTTTGATCCACCAGTCAAACCCTGTAGCCCGCAGATTGTCCCAATTGTAAAGCGGGTTTCCCCAAAGTTGCCCCGTCGCCGAAAAGTAATCCGGGGGCACACCCGCCACAAAGCGGGGCTCTCCCTCTTCGTTCAAGAGAAAAGCCTCTCGATTGGCCCAAACATCCACCGAGTCGGCAGCGACAAATATCGGAATGTCACCAACAATCTGGACACCCTTTTGGTTGGCATAGGTTCGCAGGGCCAGCCATTGGCGGAAAAACCAAAATTGCAGAACTTTTTTGATTTCGATTGCGGGAGCCAATTTTTTTCGCCACACAGCCTCGGCTTTGGCTTCTTTCAAGCGAATGTTGCGGTCCCAAAAGTTCGACCACATTTTTCCCCAGGCCCCTTCGGCCTCGGCTTTTTTCTGGAACTCTTCTTTAACTGCCATGAAAAGCGCAAAATCGTCTAACCAAGAGGCCTCTTCATTTAAGAAAAGTTCATAGTCCGCACGGACGCTACCAGAGGCCTGGCTGAGAAAGTTCTTAGCCGCCAAGTCGAGTAAGGGCATCTTCCACCAAATGACCCAGCCGTAATCAATCTTGGCGGGGTCAAAGGCCGGAACTTCGGCGAGCTTATCAGCAGAAAGCCAGCCTTCGCTCACCAAAGAGTCTAAACTAATCAGGAGAGGATTCCCGGCAAAGGTAGAAAAAGAGGCATATGGGGAATCCCCATAGCCGGTGGGACCCAGGGGTAAAACTTGCCAAAGGGTTTGTCCCGACTTCTCAAGGAAGTCAACAAATTCATAGGCTGATGTGCCTAAGTCCCCAATCCCGTACGGTCCCGGCAAGGAAGTAGGATGTAAAAGTACCCCGCTGCGCCGTTGATTCCCCATGCGAAACTCCTCTCTGCCAGCCGCTAAACTTGGCCGTGACAATGTTTATATTTTTTTCCACTCCCGCAATAGCAGGGTTCATTTCGTCCTAATTTGGGAGCTTCGCGCGTAATAGTGGTTGGAACCACCACTCCTTTATCGTAAAACCAGCGGCCATTAACTTTCTTGAACTCGGCAATCTCATGGTAAGAGTCTTTGAGGCCTCTTTGAGAGTACGTGGCAACAAACTCCACCTTTCCCCAATCGTCTGAGACTCCGCCTTTTTCTTTAGAAAGGATCTTTAAACCCAGCCAGCTCGATTCGCGACTCCACTTCCGTGTTTCTTCAATCGATACTTCGTCTCGCTGATCGCGCTCATGCGTCGACTCAATAAATTCAATCTCGCCTTTGGCGTATGCTGTATAACGGGCCCGCATCAAAGCTTCGGCCGTGGGGGCCTCAACTTTGCCTTGAAGAATCGGCTGACAACAGCTTTCGTAGGTAAGACCAGAACCACAAGGACACTTTTCCATGAACAAACTCCTGGCCTACTTTACCCTTCACCGCTCCAAAAAGAAAAGAGGTCTAAAGGAGACTTCGTGATAGCGTTGAGAGTCATTATACACACGTGTGTTTAATCTGACAAGGCCTAATTATTTTAAAAAAAGTGCCGCGCCCGTTAAATATACCAAAATGGTGGCTATGTCGGTAAACGCCAGAACAAGAGGTCCCGCCGCAACACGTAGCTCGAGTTTCAAGACACGAACGAGATAAGGAAACGACAAGCCAATCAGACCAGCATTAAAAACCGCCAGAACCACGGCCGCACCTATTATCGCTGGTCCCCAGCTCCCCGGCTCTAAAAAGCTGGCCAACAAGCCCACCAAAAGGCCTAAGGGAAGCCCCAAAAAACTCCCCATAAGTGCTTCGCGAAGAGCCATTACCCCGTAGGACCGCCTTTCAAGCGCGGGTTTATGAGTTTCTTGAAAGCCTAAGGTCATGGACTGAATCGCCACACTTTCACCTAGGGCAAGGACAAGGGCGATAAAAAACGACAAAAGGATATTTTTTTCGAGCGAAGCGGCATAGAGACTAGAAAGCCATGCACAAACAAACCCACTAGTTACGGTAGCCAAAAGCCACGGGAAGCGTCCCCAAAACACGGCCCCCCATCGGCGCTGGCCCAGGGATTCTAGCCGCACACCGATGGTTTGAAAGATTTCTTCGACCCGGAGCTTGTCGGTGAAGTCCACTTCTTGCCCGGTAATCACTTTAAGGTCAATAACGCCCTGCACCCGATCAAAAGCATCCACCACAGGCAACGACAAGTACTTGTGACGCGAAAATTGCTTAGCGGCCTCAACAAGAGGTAACGATTCATTGACGGTTACCAGGGCCCCTTGGGCCATATCTTTCAAAAGTCGCTCGGGCGGAGAAACCAAAAACCGCCTCACGGGTACGACACCTGTCAGTCGGTTTGCCTCGTCAACGGTGTAGAAATAAAAGATTTTTAAGTCATCCCCCAATTTTCGTACCATTTCTAAGGCCTCGGCACAGGTCAAGCTCTCTGCTAAGGTTAAAAAATCATGATGAATAAAATCCTTTACAGGACGCTGAAAGTGGTCTATTTCCGTTTTCGCCATACTCTCACCATAGTCACGCTCAGACCAGGAATCAAGGATAAGGAAGCGGGGGTTCACCGAATCGCTTGACGAATGTCGATCGAAGTCCTAATGTAACCTGGCCGGCTTAACGGTTTTTATGTCAGATTCATCTTTCACCAAGCGTATTCGGCGCCTGTTCTTCGGCCCCGAAAAAACGATCGACCAAAAAACTTTTCACTCGATGGCCCTCATCGCATTCTTTGCCTGGGTGGGGCTGGGAGCTGATGGTTTAACCTCCTCGTGCTATGGTCCTGATGAAGCGTTCCGTGCGCTGGGAACACATACCTCGTTGGGCTTGTTTGTCGCTTTGGCGGCGGCGTTTACCATTTTCACCATCAGTCTAAGCTATTCGCAAGTTTTAGAGGCCTTTCCCACCGGTGGAGGTGGCTACCTCGTTGCCAGCAAGCTGCTATCACCCACAGCCGGTATGGTTTCAGGTTCAGCCCTGGTGATTGACTACGTTCTGACGATTTCTGTATCGATCGCCAGCGGAGCCGATGCCCTGTTCAGCGCCCTTCCCGCCGTTTGGATGCCCTACAAACTCGTTTTCGAGTTCTTTGTTCTGGGCCTTCTTTTGTGGATGAATCTCCGCGGCGTCAAAGAATCGATTCTTCCCCTGATTCCTATTTTTGGCACCTTTGTGATCACTCATGCCATTCTTATTGGCAGTGCGTTTGTGATGCATGCAAGTGATGTAGGTCGACTGAGCCATATGGCTGGCAAAGACCTCAATCAATCGATTCAAACCTTGGGGCTCTTTGGAGCTCTTTTGCTCGTTCTCAAAGCCTTTACGATGGGCGCAGGTACCTTTACAGGAATCGAAGCCGTCAGTAACGGTATGTCGGTTTTACGAGAACCCAAGGTAAAGACGGGCAAACGAACCATGTTCTACATGGCACTTTCGCTTGCCGTCACCGTTTTGGGGCTTTTTTCGGCCTACATTTTGTTTGACCTTAAACCACAAGAAAATCTTACCCTCAATGCCGTTCTGGTAGAGGCCATGTCAGGCAACTGGGGCCAATGGGGACAGATATTCAGTATTCTCACCCTTGGATCTGAAGCGGTTCTTTTATTTGTGGCGGCGCAGACCGGTTTCATTGGAGGACCTCAAGTTGTGGCCAACATGGCCAAAGATCGATGGCTTCCTACCCGCTTTGCGGCACTTAGCGATCGACTGGTTTCAAAAAACGGCTTGTTTTTAATGGCTACAGGAGCCGCCGTTGTTTTGTTCCTCAGCCAGGGTTCAGTTGATATTTTGGTCATTCTGTATAGCATCAACGTTTTCATCACGTTTGTGCTGTCACAATCTGGCATGATCATCCACTGGAAAAATCAACGAAAAACAACCCGTCACTGGTTGAGAAAGATCTTGATTAACACCGTAGGTTTGCTCGTTAGCTTGTTTATCCTTATTTCGGTCGTGATACTCAAGTTTCAAGAAGGGGGTTGGGTTACCCTTCTGGTAACTGCGCTAGCGGTCCTTGGGGCTTGGTCCATCCGACGCTATTATCAAAAAACAGAGCGTCGACTAGCCCGGTTAAATGTCCTGCCACAAGCAGTCCTTAAGGAGCTAGAATCCGAGCCTGAGCCTGTGATAAACCGCGAAGGCCGTGCCCGTCCGGGTGAGGGGCGAACAGCGGTTTTAATGGTCAGTGGGTTCAATGGAATGGGCCTCCATACCTTTTTTCAAATTCCCCGGCTTTTTCCAGGGGCATTTCATAAAATCGTCTTTGTGCAAATCGGTCTGATCGATGCAGGAAACTTCAAAGGAATGGCAGAAATAGACCACCTTAAGGCCTCTACCGCCGACAGTTTGACTCGCTACGTCGCTTATGCCCAAAGGCATGGCTGGGAAACGGAATCCTACTCCGGCTTTTCCACCGACGTGCTTGAAGCCTTTGAAAAACTTTTGCCAACGATTCAGTCGGCGAACCCCGAAGCCGTCTATTTTGCCGGCAAACTCGTTTTTGACCCGGAACCTGTGCTATCGCACTGGCTTTTTAACAATTTGGTCGAGGAACTTCAGCGCCGCTGTGCCCGCGAAGGGCTTCCTTTTGTCGTGATGCCCGTCCGGGCCTAACTTCGTCCGAGCCAGCCCGAGCTCAGGGCTTTACCGGGTTAGTTAACCCATGGAGCCCACTGGTCACCCATTCTGCCATATTCTCGAGTGTTGTATCGGCGATATTGTCCAAAGCTTCCCTCGTCAAAAAGGCCATGTGACTGGTGACCAATACGTTGGGAAAGGTCATGAGCCTCGCAAGAACGTCGTCGGTTACTACTGAAGCCGAATAATCCTCGAAAAAATATTCACTTTCCTCTTCGTAAACGTCGAGACCTGCGGCTCCCACTTGCCCTGCAATCAGCCCTCGAATGAGCGCTTGAGTATCAATCAGCGCTCCCCTGCTGGTATTGATGAGCATAACCCCAGGTTTCATCTGGCGGATTGCTTCATCATTGATCAAATGGTGAGTCTCGGGTGTTAACGGCAGGTAAAGCGAGATAATATCTGACTCGCGAAAGAGTGTGGGCAAATCGGTAAAGCGTCCGCCCCGGGCTTCTAACTCAGGGTCACGGGACCGGTTATATAAGAGGACCTCACAGCCAAAACCCTTGAGAATATCAAAAGCACAGCGCCCAATTTTTCCGGTTCCTGCCAGGCCCACGGTTTTACCATGCATATCAAAACCTACCAGGTGATTTAACGAAAAGTTTCCGTCCCGGATACGATTATAAGCTTGGTGGGTGTGCCGGTTGAGTGCCATCATTAAGGCCACAGAATGCTCCGCGACGGCGAAGGGGGAATAAGCCGGAACCCGCGTCACAGCGATTCCTAACCGCTGACAGGTCGTTAAGTCAACGTTGTTGTACCCAGCGCAACGCAAAGCAATATGTCCCACGCCCAATTGATGGAGGGCGATTACCACGTCTTCGGTAACGCGATCATTCACAAAAACGCAGACTGCCTGAAACCCAGCAGCAAGCGAGACAGTTTCGGGAGTGAGCTTAGCCTCAAAAAAGGTTAGCGCAAAACGTTCCCGATTTTGCTTTCTCAGGGCCTCTTCCATATAAGGCTTTGAATCAAAGACGGCCAACCGTGGACGCGAGTCGGTTTTCGTGGCCTGAAGATCGGCTAGACGAGCGGTTTGAACCCGCAGATACTGCGACAATTCTGCGATAAGGTGTTGGGCAAAAACGGGGTGTTCGGTGAGCAGTTGCAGAAACATCTGTCGTGAAATTTCCCCTAAAAGCACTTTTCCCCGAGCGGTCAGCGTCGCAGAGCGTGGTTCCTGCCGTAAAAGGCTCATCATTCCCGCTAATTCACCGGCTTTCAGCCGAGCGATTTCGATATTTTCCTGTTCGGCGGCCTTTTTCAACACCGAGAGTTCACCTTCTAAAACCACATACATACAATCGCCCGGGGCGTTCTCCAGACACAGGATTTGCCCATCCTCCAAGGCTATCGAACGCATCTGCTCAAGCATGAGCTCGAGCACTTGATCGCCGAGGCTTGCCAACAGGGGTTCTTTTTTTAAGAAATCAATTCGCTTGTCCGCCACAACACACTCCTCACAGCAACTTGTTTTCTGACAGTTTTTCCTTACTATATACCATAGACTGCAAAATTAGACCGCACTGACTGAGGAGGCTGACGTGCCTACACGAAAAAAGTTTGAGGTGAGCCCCGAGGACTTACACACCATCTTGGCAAAACTAGAGCAACTTCACCATGTGCGAGACCTTAACACTCTTTTGGACGCGCTTCTGACGGAATCACGTCACATGGCTCACGCCGACGCCGGGTCAATTTTTTTGGCAGAAGGAGAATTCCTTAAGTTCAGTTATGTCCAAAACGACACCTTGTTCCGCAACGACTTTCTTTCGAACAAGTACATTTATTCGAACCAAACCGTTTCTATCGACCTAACTTCGTTAGCTGGGTATGTGGCCAAGACCGGAGAATCCCTGTTAATTGATGACGCGTATGCGATAGACGTGAAAAAGCCTTACACCTTTAACGCCACTTTTGATGATATTTCTCAGTACCGCACCACCTCGATGCTCATTGTACCGCTGACAACGAGCAAAAACGAACGCCTAGGTGTTTTAGAGCTTATCAACAGAATTAACGACCAAGGGGAATCGGTTCCTTTTAGTGAATACGAAAAAAACCTGGTGGCTCTTTTTGCTTTTTACGCCAGCGTTGCCATCGAACGGGCCCTGTTACTACGCGATGTTGTCCACAAAATGCTCAAGATGACACAAATCCGTGATCCTGAAGAAACCCAACCCCATGTCGAGCGAGTGGGGGCTTACGCTGTCGAAATTTATCAACGTTGGGCCGAACGACACAAGGTTCCTCACGACGAGATTGTGACATTTCGAGACGTGCTAAGCACGGCCGCGATGCTTCATGATATTGGCAAAGTGGGAATCGCCGACCGCATTTTGCAAAAAAATGGCCCTCTCACCGAAGAAGAGTATGAACAAATGAAGTGGCACGTCATTTATGGCGCCGAGTTTTTTCGCAACCCCCATTCAGAATGGGATAGCCTAGCCTACGAAATTACCCTCAACCACCACGAAAAGTGGGATGGCACCGGCTACCCCGGCATAGGACGCAGTGATCCTCTTACTATTGACAGCCGACCAGGTAAGAAAGGCAATGCCATCCCCCTTTCGGCAAGAATTGTCGCGCTTGCGGATGTTTATGACGCGTTAATCAGCAAACGACCGTATAAGGACCCTTGGGAAGAGGACAAAGTGCTGCACCATATTCGGGGTCAAGCCGGAAAACACTTCGACCCAGAAATTGTCGAAATCTTTTTCGAAATCTACGACATTATCAGGGCTATCCGTTCGAAATGGGAAAAATAACGAGAAGTCGTCACTAAGTCCGTTCTTCGAGGTAAGACAGCCCTTAAGGTTTTAGGTTTCCTACACTTTTTTAGGATTCCATCAGCTTTCTGATAATCTGCGCGTTATCCAACAACGAAGAAAGACTGCGGTTATCGTGCAAACGGCTGATAGCACGGGCAAAAAGGTTCGAGACATTGGCCGAAGTGTACCATGGTCGGTCAAGGAGCCGTTCATCATGATAGACGGCGTTCGTGCCAATGATGCGGTGAAAGAGCCCTTGTTCGAAGGCCTCATCAAAATACTTAATCGCATCGCCAGTAAAAAGCGGGAGGCTTATACCGGCAATGATCTTTTTTGCGCCCATTTCGGTTAACAGCTTAAAGGCTTTGATGAGGGTGCCACCAGTTCCTAAAAGGTCATCGGCCATAAAGACATTCTTTCCGCGGACATCTCCGAGCAACTTGGTGTCAGTAATATTGGACTCACCGGCGCTAACACTGAGTTTAGAATAGTCACGCTCCTTATAGAGCATGGCCAAGGATCGCGAGAGGCAGGAGGCATAAAATTTGTTACGATCCACAGCCCCAGTATCTGGCGACACGATCACTAAATTGGGATCTTTCAAATCAATCAGACCGTGCAATCTCGTCAAAATCTGATAGCTAGCGTGAAGATTTTCAAGATTCAATTTAATAAAGGTATTTTCAATTTCTTTGGAGTGAATATCGAGGGTAAGAATGCGTTCCACCCCCATATTCTCAAGGATTTGCCCAAAGCGGGCAGCAGTTAGACCTTCACGGCCTTTTTTCTTATGTTGACGGGCATAGGGATAGGCTGGCAACACCACCGTCACGCTCACTGCGCCCGCTTGAATGGCGGCATCAACAGCAGTCATTAAACAAACCATATGATCGTTAATGCTGAGTTGGTAACGGTCTTCAGAGTTATGAAACTTAACAGGGTACGTATTAGCGATATCTTGAACGATGAACAAATCCATTCCTCGAATGGAAATTCCTATTTCGGTTTTAAACTCACCGTTAGCAAACCGGGTAAAATTCGCTGGTACTACAAAATGTGGTTGACGGTAAGCGTACACTGAGCCACCGTGCTCCGCCTCGTTTGAATGCAAGTCATAGTCAAAGTTCATCTGCCGGGTGATTTCTTCTTTCGTGAGATTATACACCCGCGACAAAGAGGCGGTTTTTTTTTCAAACCGTCGATGATAAATGTATTTGAGGTGGGAAATCACTTCTCCGGCGAACGCCTTGCCACCCGGGCAAGCCAGGATGCCCAACGTCGTAGATCGGTTGAAGTTCATGCGCTCAGGTTACCAGAAAGTCAGGCTTACGGTCAATCAGAAGCAGGCGCGTTCCGTGGGGAGCGTTCCTTGACCGTAGCACACAAGACAAAGTATTCTCTGTGCCGACAAAGGAGCTCCCATGGCAGAACGCTCATCGCGTTTGACATTGACCCCACGCTTCATCGTTGTCCTTATCGTATTGGCTGTGGTCGGTTTTCTGGCCTTCAATGCTGTCTTTTTGGTCGATCAGACTGAAGAATCCGTTGTTCTTACGTTCGGAAAATATAGCCGAACAGAAGGGCCTGGCCTTCATTTCAAAATTCCGTTCGTTGAAGAAAATTATAACGTTGTTACGCGAATCGTTCAGACTATGGATTTCGGCTTTCGGCCCAACAATCCCGGGGTTTTTGGTTTGGGCGATACCGACCAAAGGACGTCCTACAAAAGTGAATCAACCATGCTGACCGGAGATCTCAACATTGTTGATATAACCTGGATTATTCAGTACCGCATCACGGATGCCCGGCAGTGGCTATTTAATCTTGACGCCAAAGAAAAAACCATCCGCGATATTACCCAGTCTGTCGTCAACCAATTGGTTGGTGACAGAGCCATTTTGGATATCTTAGGCACCGAACGATTAGCGATCGAGTCTAAGGCTGTTCAAAAAATCAACGCCCTTTTCCGCAGTTACAAAATTGGTGTTCTTGTAACTAACGTTCAACTCAAAGATATTATGCCACCTTCTGGGTCGGTTAAAGCCGCTTTTGAAGACGTTAATGTGGCGTTTCAGGACATGAATCGGCTAATCAACGAGGGCCAGCAGACCTACAATCAAGAAATCCCCAAGGCTGCCGGAGAAGCTCAGCAGATGATCCAAGTCGCAGAAGGCTATGCGACGGAACGCGTCAACAACGCCTTGGGCGAAGTCGCCCGCTTTAAAGATGTTCTCGCCGAATACCGCCGAGCCCCTGAAGTGACGCGAGAACGTTTGTACATAGAAACTATGCAACACGTGCTTTCAGATTCAAAAGATACCGAACTAATCGACAAAAAGCTGACAAACTTCCTTCCCCTTAAAAACATTGGCTCGACAGGGGCCGTGCTTAACACCCAAACTCCTGAGGTAAAAGCTGAGCCCAGGCCAGAGTCTAAGGGAGTTCAACCATGAAAACACGTGCTGCCGGATTTTTAGCGGCCGTTGCGGTCATCGTGCTCGGACTCTTTTTCTTTTCGGGTCCTTTTTACGAAGTCAAAGAGGGTCAGCAGGCAGTGATCACACAATTTGGCTCGATTGTCGCAACCGACACGCAAGCTGGGCTTAAAGTTAAAATTCCGCTTATTCAGGATGTCACCATCTATCCGCATAAAATCATGTCCTGGGATGGCGACCCCCAGCTTATCCCTACCCTAGAAAATCAGTTTATTTGGGTTGATACCACAGCCCGCTGGCGAATTACCGATCTGAGACGCTTTTACGAAGCGGTCAAAACCTTAGACCGAGCCTACGCGCGACTTAACGATATTATTGACCCGGCAGTACGACAGGTCATTTCAACTAACCCTTTGATTGAGGCGGTTCGGAGTACGGACGCCATAAATCAGTCTCAGCACAGTAATGCCGTAATGGACGCTAATGGCGAGGAGATTAAAGGTCTCAATGACCTGATTTCGGCAAGTACCTCGTACAATACGATCAAGATAGGACGTAATCAGATCAACGCCGATATTCTGAAAGCCGTCAAAGGGAATATTGAGCGACAGTTTGGTATCACAGTGATCGATGTTTTAATCCGCCAGATTCGCTACTCCGATCAGCTGACACAATCCGTTTACAACCGCATGATCAGCGAACGTGAACAGATCGCCGCCGGTTACCGGTCTTACGGGCAAGGAAAAAAACAAGAGATCTTGGGAAAAATGGAGCGCGAAAAAAAGACAATCCTTTCGGCAGCGTACGCAAAAGCCGAAGAAATTAAAGGCAAAGCTGATGCTAAAGCCGCCCAGATCTACGCCCAAGCCTATTCTGAGGACCCCTCATTCTTTAAATTTTGGCGTTCAATGGAGTCGTATCGACAGACTTTGCCACAATTCCCAAAAACATTGAGTACCAACATGGACTACTTCAAGTACTTGTATTCCCCACAGGGCCGTTAAGTCAGCGTTAAGACAAATTCGATCCTAAAAAAAGCGGCCCCCGGGCCGTTTTTTCTTTAGAATCTGTCAAAAATATGCTTCCCGACGCGACTCAACCCCTTTATACTAAGGTGTTGTGACTAACACGCCGCTTCGCTCCACCATCCTTCATTGGCGCCTTCCTTTTGGCTTTTTTCTCTTGCCCATCTTTCTTTTTGCAGTTGTTGTTAGTCCCCCAACCGATCTTTGGCCTCTAATCCTGGCCTTTGTAGCCATCCATCTTTTTTTGTATCCGGCCAGTCATGCGTTTAACAGTTGGTACGACAAAGACGAACAAAGCATTGGCCTTCTTAAAACTCCTCCGCCCGTGACTCGGTCCTTGTTCCTCAGCGCTTGGATTCTCGATGCTCTTGCCTTAACGACAGCGTTTTTTGTCAGCTGGCTTTTTGGGTTATGTTTGACGGTCTATACCCTTGCTTCAAAAGCCTACAGCTGGCCACCCATACGTTTTAAACGACTTCCTATCTCAGGTTGGCTGGGAGTCGGGCTGATTCAAGGGGCTTTAACTTTTTTTGCGACAGCCCAAGGGTTAGGAACTCCCGTCGCTTGGACTTCAGGAAAGCTCTGGCTGGGGGTTGTCATTGCCGCAGTATTTTTGTGGGCCGTTTACCCCATGACGCAAATTTATCAGCATGAGGAAGACGGACTTCGAGGCGACCAAACTATCAGTAGAAAGCTAGGAATACGAGGAACGTTTGTTTTGTCGGGACTTCTTATGGGTTTGGCAGGTGGACTTTTCTTCTTATGGTTTTTTCTCTATCAGGGGGCAGGTTTCGCCGTGTTGTTCCTTATTTCAGAAGTCCCCGTCGCCGTCTATTTTACCTTTTGGGCCATGCAATGCTGGAAAAACCCCGAAAGAGCCAACTTTCGCGGAACCATGGTGTTGAATCTTTTGGCTTCTGGTATGACAAATCTTTTTTTTCTCTGGGAAATTCTCCGCATATGGCGGATAATCTAATGTCAAGAGAGGTATCGGTATGGATCTAGCTTTGCTTCTGTCCCGCATCCAGTATGGGGTGTCCTTGGGAACGCATTTTATCTTTCCACCCACCACCTTAGGGCTTTCGCTCTTTATTCTGTTGGCGGAAAGTTTTTACATGAGGACCAAAAAAGAGGTCTATCGGGATTTATCATCCTTTGCCGTCCGGATTTTAACTCTGGTTTTTGCACTAGGAGTTGCTACTGGCCTGACCCTGCCCGTAACCTTGGGCACCAACTGGGCTCAGTTTTCTAAGATCTCCGGTTCTGTTTTTGGTGTTCAGTTGGCTGTTGAAGCCGTCGTTGCCTTCACCCTCGAGTCGGTTTTCATCGGCGTGCTCTTCTTTGGTAGAAAGAAGGTCAAACCGATGCTGTATTGGTGGTCGACGCTTCTGGTGTTTGTGGGATCACATTTTTCGGCCTTTATCATTATCGCTGCTAACTCGTGGATGCAAACTCCTGCCGGAGTCCATTATGCAGATGGAAAGCTTATCCTGGACAATTGGTTAGCAATGAACTTCAATCCCTCTACACTCCTACGCTTCTTCCACACGGTAGCGGCGGCTTGGCTGGTGGGGACCTTCTTACTTTTTGCGATTTCTGCCTATTTTATGTACAAAGGGCGCGAGCAAGTTGCCGCCTCTAAAATGATGACCATCGCGGGAACAGTCGCCCTGATTTGTTCACTGGCTTTACCAATTTTGGGCCACGCCTCCGTTCTTGAGATCGAAAAGTACCAGCCCATTAAGGGTGCTGCCATGGAAGGTGTCTACAATTCGCAGACAGACGCCCCGCTTTACGCCCTAGGTTGGGTTGATGAAAAGGATCAAAAGGTCATTGGCCTTCCTCTGCCCGGCATGCTGAGCTACTTTTATGACTTTAATTTCAATTACAAAGTCAGGGGCCTCAATGAACTAGCTCCAAATCCTGCCGACCGCCCCCCCGTTCAGTCTGAGTTTCAGACCTTTCGGGTGATGGTGATGGTCGGTTCAATTCTTATCGTGGTCTTACTTCTGGGCATGATTTTCCATGCCCGAGGCACCTTAACTCGCAAAAAGAAATCGTTGATCGCGATAATGATATGCACCCCCTTGCCCTATATCGGAGTCGAAACGGGTTGGATCACGGCAGAAATCGGAAGGCAACCTTGGACGATCTATCCTGATCCTGCTATTGGCTTTCCCGGGCTCCGCACGGCTGACGCCGTTACCCAGGGTTTGAATCCAGGCTATGTTTTGTTCTCGCTCATCTTCTTTTCGTTGGTTTATATTCTGATATTTGTAGTATTTTTCCGCTTTTTACCCGGTATGGTGAAAAAGGGTATTACCCCTCCTACAGAAACTCCTGAACAAGCACAAGGAGGTCAACAATGACTCCGCTAGCCTTTTGGCAAAGTTATTGGTTCATAATCATAGGTGCCGCCCTCTTTATCTTTACCTGGCTCGATGGGTTTGATTTGGGTATCGGAATGCGCCTTCCTTTCACCAAAAGCCCCGAACATCGCCTTATACAACTGAATACGATTTGGCCCTTATGGGATGGAAACGAGCTTTACGGCTTAATTGGTGGGGGGGCGATTTTTGCGTCTTTCCCCGTTGTCTTCGCAGGCTTATTGTCCGGGCTTTACCCCTGGGTAGTCTTGCTGATGGTTTTCGTTATGCTCAGGCCGGTTTCTTTTGAAGCTTGGGTTCACGATCAAAAAGGACGCAGGTTCTGGGAAGTTCTGTTTATGCTCTCGAGCATTTTCATCCCGTTCATCATCGGTGTAGCAATTGGTGCAACCATGGCGGGGCTCCCATATAACGCATCCATGGAATGGGACCCTGCTCACTCCTTTTTTGAAGCCCTTTCTCCGTTGTCTGTTCTTATGGGAGCCGCGTTTGTTGCTGTGAGCCTTTTGCATGGAACCACTTACCTGGTCAGAAAAAGCTCGGGCGATTTAGCTTCAGAAGCTCGCAAAAGTTTGCTTCCCCAAACGATTGTTGCCGGTATTTTGGTCGTAGCCGTTGTGCTCGTAGCGCTTTTGGGTGGTGCCGACCTCCAAGGCTCGGCTCCGGTGGGAAAACCGTTTGCTCCTATCGGCGTCCCCCTAGCCGTGTTGGTCGCCGTTGTGGCCTTAGTAGGCTTAGTTCTTACTCACGCTGGCGAAAAAGACTCCCGCCCATTTATTTTTTCGTCATTGTTGGTCGGCGCTGTTTGGTTGTTTATCGGCGCCGTGCAATTTCCTACGATGGTGCGGTCCAGCCTCTCACCTGATTTTTCATTGACGGTCTTCAAAGCGGGAGTTTCGAATCCCTTGTATAGTTTGCAATTCTTAGGCGTGTTGGGCTTTATCGCTCTAGCGGTTGTGATGGTTTATACCATCTTTGTCTACAGGATTTTTAAAGGTAAAGTTGACGCATCGCAGGGCCATTATTAGAAAATCGTAGCTTAGAAAGTCATTGCTACCATTTTAACAACGGGGTTTACCAAGGTAGACCCCACAAAGGAGTGTAGAGTGAAAGAACTTGTTCGTTGCAAAGCCTGCGGCTACATTATGGAAAAGAGCGCCTTGGGCGAATTCTGTCCTGCCTGTGGGGTCAAAGCCCAGATGTTCGAACCCTATGAAGACAAAGTAACTGGGGTGCGGCGTCTCCTTCTTGATCTGGATATTCACCCCATTGTCGTCCACTTTCCCGAAACCTTGGGCGGCTTGTTAATTCTTATGGCCCTGGTATTTCCTTTGCTTTCGGTTGGAGCTCAGCATTGGCTTTGGTCTAGCCTTCAGCTTTTGTCGTGGCTATTCCCGATCGCCGTTTTAGCAGGCTTTTTGTCCGGAATTTTTGATGGTAAAGTTCGCTACCGAAAAGTTACCACACCAATTCTCCGCCGCAAGATGGCAATAGGTATCCTGTATCTTCTGTCTTCTTTAGCACAAGCGATTTTGGCGTTCTCACAAAATGGCCTACAAGATATGGGGCTGTGGCTGGGTTACCTGGGGGCTGCAGTCATATCTTTGGCCTGCGGTACAATTTTGGGCAAGATAGGTGTCACACTGTTGCATGGTGCAATGCCTGGCGACAAGATCTTTTTAGGCAAAAAGAAAAAGCCGAAAGCTTCTTAAACGACGAGCCACTTTGCCCTTGCTCAGAGCCCTTCGACGGTGACCGCAAAGGTTCGTTGAAAGGCTTCTCCAGGCGGTAGGGTAATTAACCCTTCTTTTTCTTCAAAGCGAGGTTGGTTCGTATCGGAACCAGCCTTGTCAGCTAGGCCACACCAAGGTTCGAGACAAACAAAGGGTGCCTGCGGTGGAGCCCAAATTCCGAAGTACGGAAAGCCGGGAAATTCGATACTGAGAGCCAAAGGGTGCGCGTCACTCTTCAGAGTTACCCGTGAACTTCGCATTTTTTTAATGACGACAGCGTCTTGTTCGAAAAGAGCTCTGGTTAAGCGCAGAATTCGACCTACGGTTGGCAGGGGTTGAATTTCCCCACTGAACAAACCCTGTGAATTTAAAAAGTGACGATTCAAGTTTTCTGCAAACTCAAATTCCAACCAATGATCATCCCAGGTTTCCTCCCCCCGGGGAATAGCAAAAGCCGGGTGAGCTCCCAACGAAAAGAGCATGGACTGTGCCCCAGTATTGGTGACCAGGAAGGTCGTGGAAAGAACTTTTTGATACAAACGGTAATGCACTTCAAACCGCCAATCAAAGGGGTAAACAGCCCTTGTTTGAGCATTACTGATCAGTTCGAAACGTACGTGGGATTTCTCTTGCTCGATGACAGAAAACTGCTGGTCTCGGGCAAAACCGTGGCGCCCCAAAGGATATTCGTTGTTGCCAAGCCGGTAACGGTTGTTTTTAAGCGCCCCGACAATAGGGAACAACAGAGGCGCACTCCGAGGCCAAAAAGCGGGGTCTGCCTGCCATAACAGTTCCGTTCCGTGAACTTTTTCTTGAAAGCTTCGCCATTCAGCCCCTTCTGAGACAAATCCAGCCCGTAAGTAATCATTTTCAAGGACGATCATAACTACAGATTACCTTGAAACTGCGCCTATGCCAACTAAGAATACGTCAAACAAAATTTGACAAAAGGGCTTGTCATCAAGGATGCTGAAAGAACGATGCACGGGAGGTACCATGAAAGCCCTAGCCGCGGGACTTTGCCTTGTAACATTCTTGACTACGCTTGTTCCCCCACTGGCCGCCGAGCCAACGAGTTCCTCAGGTTTGCCAAGCGAACTTTACCCCAATAAGTTCGATATGGCTGTGTACGCGGGTCAGTGGCTTCCCTGGGCTACAGGCTCGGAGTGGGATCAAAGGTTAGGTTTTGAAGGCGCCTGGAGGTACCAATTCACGACGCAAATATCGTGGGGGGTCAGCGCAGGCCTACAGGCCCTCTATTCACCCAGTACTACTTGGCCAGTTCTATGGGAAGGCTGGGGTCAAGTCTACTGGGACTGGATGTTTTTCAAACCCATTAGCGTACGTTTTATGAGCGGGGCTCTCGGGGGGCCCACAATCTCGGCCCCTTATCTTGGTGCGGACGTGGGCTATGGACCTATCTTTGTTGAAACGAAAGTGCTTCTTGCCTCAGTCACCATCTGCCAAATCAGCTTAGGATGGCGCTGGAAAGGCCTTTAAGGTCTCTGCAAGGGAACCTTTTCGGCAGCTAAACTTGCGTCAGAAACAGAGGACAGAATTTCGGCATAGTTAACAAGCATGCCTTCATTTTCCATGGCTTTCATCAAACGAGAAAGAAGTTTCTGTGTCCGAAATCCCGAAGGACGCACAAAGGCAAAACTCCGTTTACCAGACACTTGACCTGCCTGCGATAACACTTGGGGCAATCGTACTGGCAATTTTCCCCATAAAGAACTACTTTCGGTACCCAGAACAACATAATCAAAGCGGGCTAAACGCAAGTCTTCACCTGGTTTTGCTTCCAATACCTCGACCTGGTGCCCCACTGCCTGCCATTTTCGAGCCAATTCGCGGCATAAGAGTTCCAAAGAATTTCGCTTTCCGGCCTTGAAATAAATAATCGCCACACGCATAGTCCTACCATAGAGAAAAATCTCAAGATGATCCAGCCATGACAAAGCATAGTCCGCAAAAGCACCAGCTCAGGTTCTCGCGCCGTGTCTTGCATCCCTTGGCTGACAATTTTCTATCATTCACGATAGATGTCTCGCTCATTATCGGTGGGCATTGGTGGGGAACCAGTAAAGGAACCAGGAACGGGCTGTCGCGGCACAAAACCTCACCGCTTTCGTTGGACAACCCCCTCCTTAGGATGTATACGCGTCTTTTGGGGCCGGCTTTTCTGCGCGTGGGGGGTACGGAAGCTGACCGAATCCGCTACGGATTTTATCGTGAAATGCCAAATTCTGGAGCGTCACAATCCAGTGCTTCCTCGGCGTTTGCTGCCTCCTCCATAACTCCAGAACACATCTTTACCCTAAAGAAAAAGCTTTGGAAGCAGTTGGCGGACTATTGTCAGTCCACAAAGCTTCGTTTGTTGTTTACCGTTGCAGCTGGACCGGAAGCTCGCGACCCAAAAGGCAACTGGCTAAGTCATGACACTGAAAGGCTTTTGCGATATACCGCACGAAAAAAAATCCCTGTTGCCGCTTGGGAACTGGGGAATGAAGTCAACGCCTACCCTTTTTTATGGGGTCTCAAGAACAGAGTCTCGGCGCGGCAATACGCCCGCGATTTTGAGAAATTTGCCGCGTTATGTCAGCAATGGACGCCTCAAGCTCTTCGCGTTGGGCCTGCCTCGGCGATTTGGCCACTTATTGGGGAACCACATCCTCTGATTCCTGAGTTCTGCCGAAGCTCCGCAGCCAAAGCAGTCGATGCTTTAAGTTTTCATTTTTATCCTCAACAATCTCGGCGTGGGCGATTTGCCGTTCGTCGAGCAAAACCTTACACTCTCTTAAGCTCTCGAGTCTTGGACAGTGCGCGAAGACCTGTAAAACGGGTCCGGCAAGTAGCGCAAAGCACAGCGGCTCAAAACGCTCAAATCTGGATCACAGAAAGTGGCCACGCACTCTACGGAGGCGAACCCGGAGTCTCAAACACCTTTTTATCTACCTTGTGGTGGCTGGACCAGTTAGCCCTTTACGCCGTAGAGGGAGTAGACGTGGTGTTCCGGCAAAGCTTAATCGGCAGTGATTATGGTCTTTTGGAAGAAAAAACCTTGCGGCCGCGGCCCGATTACTATGCCAGTTTTTTGTGGAAAAAGCTAATACGGTCTCCAGTTTACGAACCTCCAAAAGTCAAGGGTGGCAACCTCAGGGCATGGGCCTTTGGCGGCGACCAGCGAATGTGGTTGATCGTGATTAACTTAAATCGCCACGCCCATGCCCACATAGATGTAGGTCAACCCATTAAGGAAAAGATTGTCCTATCGGCCCCGAAGAATTCACCTGAGTTGTTGCTGGTGAACGGTAAGCCAGCTTTGCCACGAATGCTATGGGATTGGGACCACCCTGAAGTTCAACATTGGTGGGGACTTGCATGCCCAGGGGAGACTGTAGCTTCAGAACTTTTTCAACATATTACTTTACCACCCTTGTCTTGCGCCTTCTTAAGCCTGGCGCCTTGACCCAGAACAAGGAGGTCGGTATAGTAGACCTTCTGAGAAGGAGCTGTCATGTCCAAAGCCCATCGGGGTCGAAGTCTTCGCGAGACCCCCAGTAAAAGTCGGGGAACGTGTCCTTCCTGTCAGCGCTCGGCTATCAAGCTTTTATACGAGGTAGAGCTGTCAGGAAATAAAACCAAGGTTTGCAAACAGTGCAAAGCTAAGGTCACCGCTTAACCTTGACCGTTGAGGCCGCCTACCAGGCGGCCTTTTTTTTCCTCTTCTCAAGAGGAACATCCTCCTGTAGAGTGTTGGTATGAATTTGGCTTCAGCTGGGGAAATTTACAAAGCACTATGTAACGGTCTCTTACAGGCTTTTTTTGGTAAAGCCGAAATTGTAGAAAAAATAGCTTTGTCTGTTATGGCGGGAGGTCATCTTCTGATCGAAGATGTTCCCGGAGTAGGGAAAACAACTGCAGCCAAGGCCTTGGCGAGACTAATCAGCCGAGACGGAAAGGCCTTGGCGTTCCGCCGAATTCAATTTACCCCAGATTTATTGCCCTACGATATCACCGGGACTGACGTATTTCATCCCGATTCCGGACAGTTTGAGTTTATCCCCGGCCCTGTCTTTGCCCCGATCGTCTTAGGGGATGAAATCAACCGGGCAACCCCCAAGGTTCAGTCAGCACTTTTAGAAGTTATGGAAGAAGGTCAAGTGTCGTTGGGGGGAGTGACGCGCCAGGTTGACCCGTTCTTTTTTGTGGTTGCCACCCAAAATCCCCTTGAAACAGAAGGTGTTTACCCTCTCCCTGAAGCGCAGTTGGATCGGTTCTTCATGAAAATCCAAGTGGGATATCCTGCTACCGAGCGTGAAAAAGCTGTGTGGCTAGGTGACCCCGCTCATCATGTCATCGAAACGCTAAGCCCCGTGGTTGAAGCTGACACGATTCTTCAACTCCGTAAAGACTCCACCCAAGTACACATTGCCCCATCGTTGTTAGACCTCATCGCACAGGTGATGGAACGAACCAGAACTCATAAAGGCATAGCCTTAGGCTTATCACCACGGAGCGGGGTACATTTGATCAAAGCTCTTCGTTGTGCGGCTATGGTACAGGGACGCGATTATGTCCAGGCCGAGGATTTTCGGTGGTTGGCGAAGGATGTTTTAGAACATCGTTTGATGTACCAAGAATCTGCTCCCGAGCGGAACGGCCTTTTTTCTCAAATCCTGACTGAAGAACTGGCCCGCCATGAAGTTTAAAGTTTCTTCTCCGTTCACACTTTCCGGCTACGCTTTTTTTTTACCTCTCTGACTTTTTTCCTGTTAGGCACGATTCGAGGCGAGTTAGCCACCCTCCTTTGGGGAGCTTTTTTCGTGCTTATATTTTTCTACTTGTTGCTCGCTCGCGGAGTCGCTGCTTGGCGTCTCAAAAAGCAGTATCAACAAGCTCTTCCTTCGGTCGTCCCCACCGAGGGAAACTTTCCTTTAGAGGCGCAAGAATGGAAAATTTTTTGGCCGGCGTATCCCTTGCCTGACGTTCCTTGGATGAGCTGGTCCTTAGAAGTCCTTGGCTATCACTCTCCAGGCCGTCATTGGCGGGTGGAACAGGCCTTGGTGTCCCAACAAGAGTCAATGCTCTCTGTTACCTGTTTGCGCGGGTGCTACCAGTTGCGTCTATGCCTCAACCTTAAAGATCGCTTTGGGTTTACCGTTAGCCGACATCGCCTTCCTGAAGCGTTGGAGGTGAGCGTACTCCCTAACCCTGGCCAACGTCTTCCTTTTTCAACGCACACAGCTCCGTCCTGGTCAGGCCTTTCGTCTGGGCCTCCAGCACCCTCCTCTATGGTTGGCGAGACTCGCCCCTATCTGCCTGGCGACGATATACGTCGTATGAATTGGCGCTTATGGGCACATACAGCACAACCATTTGTTCGAGCTACCGAGTGGCTCCCGCCGCCACTTGGTGAAACTCTCTGGGTTTTAGACACATCGGTACCGCCTGGAACATCTCCGTCAGCAGGAGAACATTGGCTAGATTTGAGAGCAGCTGCTCTCTTGGCAGCCTTAGCGCAAACGGGAAGTTGGCGCTTATATATTCCTTCTTTTTTCGTACATCTACGGGGTGATAGTAGCAATATAGCCTCTGCACAAAAGGCTCTAGCCGCGATTACCAATAAGGCAGAGGCGCATTTGCCCAAGTTAACTAGGCGCAAAGCTATCGTTGTTTCTGGTCCCGGGTGTCCTGGTTTAGAAAACTTACTCCTTGCGGCGCAACAAAAAGGTGTACGTTTGAGGCCTTTCCTTGTGTCTGGCCCGTCACAGTCCGTCCAGCCTAGTACCATTCCTGTCAATCCGTCTCGGGGGGTAGCATGGTAGGTTGGTTACGTCTTATAGCGCCACTATACCTCACCATTCATGCAGCACTGGCTTTGGCAAATATCGCAGAACCGGCTATCCTGTTCGTAGGAGTCCTTGCCGCTAGCCTCTGGGGCCAGTCACTCGCTCGAAGAAAACCCTGGTTCGCATTGTTGGCTTTAGCCGGAACCTATGCCGGGCTTTGGGCGATTTTTCGTATCCTCCTGCTTTTTTGGCCACAAACTATAGGAGTCTGGGATTATTGGCCCACCGTGGTAGAGCGCCAACTTCTACTTTTAGGTATTCCCTTTATACTCTTTGGGTTCTTTGGTTATTTAGGTAAAAGAACACCCTCGTTCCTCCCGGCTGAACGACTGTTTCATGCCGTTCTCTTGGCCCTACTTTTTTGGGACCAAGGAGGATACAGAATCTTTTTTTACCCGCATCCTCTTTGGGAAGCTTTGTCACTATGTCTATTTATCTTAGCGGAGGCCGGAGTTCTTGCCTTGCAACGGCGAACCCACCACCGTTCGCCCGTATGGATTCCGGCAAGTTTGCTTGTCGTAGCCACCGGTTTGGGATTGCTGTGGTCGACGTTAAACCATTATGAAGAAGCCTCGACAGTCTCGGGAGGGGGACTGCTCAAGCCTCAAGCCTTGCAGTTTGATTTTTCTCCACTTGTTCGATTAGAAAGCCGAATTTCTCTGGACGATAAATTGATTCTTTTGTACCGAGAAGACGGACCACCTATCACCCGTTATTTGAGGAGGTTTGTTCTTTCGGGATATTCTCGTCAAAAAGGTTTTTTTATCAGTCCCCAATTTCCCGGTGAAGCCCCGCAAAGCGTAGGAAAAGCCCCAGAAACTTTCCAACTTACACCTGATAGTAGTCAAGCCCGAGTCACGGTTCGACAAGAATACTTTTTGGTCAACCTTGATCCTTCTTCCTTTCTAAGCCTGAATGACCCCATTGCGCTCCAGCCTCTCCAACGATGGAACCAATCCTCCTTTGTCAACGCGTATCGGGTAGTCTCAAAGGTGCCTACAGATTTTTTATGGCAAATTGACACTATCGAACATTCTGGCCTCCCCACGTCAGAAAAAGCCCATTATACGAATTACGGGCATCAGGAATGGTTGAAAGCTCTTGCTCTTTCTTGGGTGGAGGGCGCGCAAACACCACTAGAAAAGGTTGCGGCCATTGAAGACCAACTAAAAACACATTATTGGTACTCATTGAATCCCGGACCGGCTCCCGGTGATCCCTTGAAACAATTTTTGTTAACAACCAAAAAAGGGTACTGTACTTATTTTGCCTTTGCGATGGCTTTGTTATTGCGCAGTGTGGGGATCCCCTCGCGAATAGCCATTGGCTTTTATACCAACCCGGAAGAAGGCTTACTGGGGTTCTATCCGGTCAGAGCGATGCAGGCCCATGCCTGGGTCGAAGTCCCCTTCCAAGGTTTTGGGTGGATTCCCTTTGATCCTACAAGCGATCGCTTAGCCCCCGGAGAAACCTTCCGTAATCCTCCCCAAATCAGCCCACAACAGATGGAAAGCTTAATTTCGGAGGTTCTCAAAGCAAATCCTCGGGCTACGGTTGCGACACGACCTAAGCCAAGCCCATGGCAACAGTTTTGGAAATCTGTCCAGCATCAGGCTCGGAACTGGTGGCCACTTGGTTTGCTTTTTTTACTTATCCTCAGTAATCTCGGCTTACGCGGACTTTGGCGTTTACGTTGGAAAACCTCAGAGCCTCGCGCTAGGACCGAAGCGCTCTACCGGCGCTATTGCCGAGAACTGCGTTGGGCGGGAATTATACCTTACCAGCCGCTTTTACCCGCGCAAACCGCTGTCACTGATTTGGGAAAGTTTATGGCACAAGCAGTTTCACAAGCCCGTTATGCCGCAGAATATAGCACCGAACAGAGTAAAGCAGCCTGGCTACGCTATTTTGGTTCCTTTACGGAACGACAAAAACTTTTGGGGATGCGATTTTTACTTTGCATCGTGCTTCCGCCTTGGTTTCACAGCAGGTTTCCTCGGAGGCAGGCTTGAGAAAGCTCCGTTTACTGTTACTTTATCTAGCCGTTATACCCCTTCCTGCTGTAGCCATAGGCCCTGGCTTGCCGGCCTTACTTTCGCAAGCGCGTGAAGCTCAAACCCTTCAGAATTATCAAACAGCGGTTCAAGCCTACCTCAATGCCCGCCATCAATACCCTAACGCGGCAGAACCGGCCGAAGAACTTGGCAAGCTCTATCAAAGCCAAAAACTTTACCAGCTAGCTTTACCACAATTCCAGGACGCCGTGAACTTATCGCCTCAACAGCCAGAAATTCGCTTAAACCTTGCACAGAATTTATCATATCTCGATCGCAATAGTGACGCTGTTAAAGTCCTTGCAAAGGCCACAAAGCTTTTTCCTCGTAACGTAGATATCGTGCAAAACTTAGGGTGGCTTTATTATAAGACTCAACAGTGCACTTTGGGTGTGAAGCTTCTAGAAGCGTTTTTGGCAAACGGACACCAAAACCGTAATTTGGAAATGACCTTGGGAACCTTATATTCCGGTTTGGACGACTATTCCGATTCGCGTACACACTATTTGCAGGCTATCGCCCTCGCCCTCAAGGAAAACTCATCTGACCGTCACTTTCGTTCTATCTGTTGGTACAACTTGTCGCTTTTAGAAAAATCCTTTAATCACTTTGACTTAGCTTTTCAAGCGATTCATCAGTCCTTGGAGGCCGAAGACCGCTCAGCAAGCTGGCTGGCCTTAGGCGAATTACAGCAAGCCCAGCTTCAAGTGCCTCAAGCCGTGCAATCTTATCAAAGGGCGTCCAAAGCTGATGAAACTCCGTTGTCGACCTATGACCTGGCGGCAATTGAAGGCCTATCAGGCCACCTTGATCTGGCATTTGCCAGTGCTCGACAAATCGAGAACTTTAAAGATGACAGCTGGATTTACAACTTTGGAGTCACCAAAGCACAGTTTCTTCGCGATATGGCCAAGCTCTATCGTGACCTATGGACTGACAAAGCCAACGCTGTTGACTTAACTCCCCGTTTGACCTGGGGGGCTTGGTGGAGTTGGTTAATTCACAAAATCACCTGGTCTTGGTGGGCCTGGTATTGGACCCAACAATACCAACAATGGGAACTTAAGCTAGCCTCTCAAGCCGAGGCCGGCGGCAATGCCCCAGAAGCATGGTCTGATTTAATCAAAGCTAACATTGACCACCCTGAAGTGGCATTAAAATACTTACAAAAACTAAAAGCCTATGAGGCTGAAAAAAATCCGTCCACTCAAGCGCTTTACCTTGCTCAAGAGGGCCGCTTAAAAAAGAGTCCGACTTTGCTAGCGCAAGCTATCGAACTTTTTCCTCCCGAGCAAATTGCTGAAAAAGTCACGGCCGAAGCGGACTTGATTGCTCTTTTAAAAGCCCAGGGAGCAGATGTCGCCACCTGGTACCCTCTCGTCAATCAAGTGTTCGAGAAACTCCCCGGAATTCTGACTAATCGAGGGATAGCCCTACCTGTTGTGGATATTATTTATGGCGGAACACCGGCAGACCAAAAGATCTGGCGCCATGCAGTTGCTGATTTTTCAGAGGCCGCTCAGTGGGATGCTCGACCCTACGACCGTCCGGGAGTAGCTTATACTCTAGCTTTAGACATTAGTCATAGCGAAGGAATTTGGAACCTCTATGATGGGCACGGAAAAAGTGTCCTTCAAGGAACATTCCAACGTGACCAAAAAAAAGAGACGGCGCTTAACGATATTTATCAAAACATCCTGCGCCGTCCCTGGTAACCTTACGAGTGGAAATCTAAAGCTTCTAGTCTTTGCGAATTATCATCATCGAGACGTCGTCAGCAAACGTTCCACCGTACTTCTTCTTGTCGCCGCCCTCGGCGTACTTATTCAGAACTTCGAGAATGTGATTTAAAATACTATCAGGATCCTGGTCACGTGCCTCAAGGAAGGCATTCTTTAAGCCCTCTAGGCCGAAAAGATTCCCATTGGCGTGCTTGGCTTCAATAACGCCGTCAGAATACAGGATCAAGATATCCCCCGACTTCATGTCGAAACTTCCCACCGACTGAGCCGATACGACATACTCGGAAAGCCCCAAAAAGCCCGTGCGATCCTGAAGTTGTGTTAGCTCCTCAATTTCATCTTTTTCTTTGTGAAATAAAAGCCCTACAAGGTGAGTTCCTGCATGGGTGATGACGCCGTCCTTTTCTACAAAATAGTTCTGCGTCATAAACTTATCACTACCAATACGGTCTCGGTTAATCGTACAAAGCGACCGATTTACAACATCATAGAGCTGATCGATTTTTAAGGGTTTTTCAAGGCTTTTCGATGCCTCAACCGCGCCATGGAAGGCCGAGGTGGCAATAACCGCCATCATACCCGCCGGAAGACCATGGCCTGAAACGTCGCCTATACCAAAGTATGTGCCGAAGGGCGTAGGCAACGAATCATACACGTCTCCCCCAACCTCTGAGGCGGTTTGCATATAACTACCAACGGAATAACCAGGCATAAGGACTTTTTTCGGAAGGATCGAGGTCTGAATATTGCGAGCAGTATTCATCTCACCTTTCAGTCTGTTGCGTTCTCGTTGAATCGCCTTGGCATTCATCAAAGAAAAGATCGTACCTAAATTTTCAGCCAACTCGCCTAAAAGGTCACGTTCTGCCGGATAAAGTTTATCGAAAGAATCCTTAAAGATTACTACGGCACCCACAAAATTATTCGCATCGAAGACAGGGACCACCGCTAGGAGTCGCTGCAATCCGCGCAAGCTTTCTGGCATCTCAGCTTCGACTACCATTTGCTTCTGTGTCATGACAGTCTTCATCAAACGCTTCCCGAAATCTTTGATATTCTCAAGCAAAGCCTCACGGAGCTCGGAAAGATCATAGGTCGTTCTTAAAAGAAGATCCGTCAATTTATTTTTATCTAAGTTTTTAATGTTCTTGCTTTCGGTTAGTGGTGAACAATAACCCAAGAGGTGACTTACATCCTCTACCCGCATGATATTTCCAACGGCTCGCAAGACTAGCATGCCGGTTATTTGGTACTCTTTCACGACCAAACGAGCTTTCATCTTCTCAAGAGAATTCTCCATGGTTTCGCGAATGATGCCTTTTTCTTCTTCTTCTGGGGAGGAAATCACACGACGGATCAAAAGGTTCTGAACATGTTGACGTTGTTCTAGTTTATTTCTGTCGCTACGCAAGTTGTACTGTGACCAGAAAAAGAACTCCTCAACGAGTCGAATAGCAAAAACAACATTCAAAAAGATATACCAGAAGAGCGGTAACATGACGGCACTGGCATCAGCAACGGAATCAGCATCTTTATGGGCAACCAGCACAATCATCATCAGAACCATCACAGCCGCTTGAAGATAAAAAGTATAGCCTCGGCGACGAATGACGCCTTCTTGAAGGGCAAATAATCTACGTGCGGCTGTGAAACAAACAAAAACCATCAACGCTGTAAAGACAAAAATCAGCATTTTCATATGCGCGGAGTAGCCTACAAAATTATTAGCTTGCTGATCGGTATTCAACAGCATATTCAAAGGAAACTTTGAATGGTCTTGATTAAAGCTCCCATATAAAACCAAGATCAGGATCGAAAGAACTGCTACCACAATGTACCAGCGACCTTCTCGTGCAAGAGCTCGTTTGAAATCATCCCCGAGAAAACTTTCCTCAATACGCTTTACATGAATGGCATATTCCAAGGTTAGGAAAGCCGCAAAATACATGATGCTGGACAAAACAAACAGCTGAGGCCAATCAAAAATCAAACTTCCTCGCAAGGTCCAAGCCATCGTCTGAAGAACACCAGTGAGGGCAAGAATCACCAGAGAAAGAAAAAGAAACAGAGTCCTCTTTTGAGCACCATGGCGATACATCCGCTCAAACCAAAAGATACCGCCTACGGCAACAACGGGAACAAACGTGAAGAGATGAAAGTACGTAAACAGTTCCATCTTTTACTCCTTGATTGAAAGTGATTTTGACGACATTGCTTCAAACCGAACTTCCCATTCCTCTAAATGCGGCTTCCACAGCGACTCCAAGGAGGCTGTGCCTTGAGACAATTTCTGTACCAAATTCGTTTCTTCTTCAGCTTTATCTTTTACGACTGCACTTACTGCACGGATGATCTCTACACCAAGGATAACCCCTTGTAAGGAACCCGCTACCGTAATCAAAGAATTCTTTTCTTGTTCTGTTTCTGCGTCGGCATTTTTCACAACGCGGATCACATCGTTGATCGTCTTTTGAAGATCACCAATCACTTCTTCAATGTTCTTTAAAGAATGCTCTGTTTCTTTGGCTAAAGACCTAATCTCTTTTGCCACAACATCAAAGCCTCGCCCCAAAGTTCCCGTCCTGGCAGATACAATCGATGCATTAATTGACAAGACGTGAATTTTTTCGGAGACATCACTCATCATCTCTAAAATAGTGACAATCTTTTTTGATTGTTCAAAAAGAACTTCCGACTGCCTCATGGACTCATTGAGGGCATTCGTGACAAC